>JBEANZ010000564.1:0-11491 GCA_041165185.1 Verrucomicrobiota bacterium
CTGCCCGCCCGACGAAGCCGTGCTCCGCGAAAAAGTCTGGCAGCCCGCGACGCGAAATCCGTCGCGGTAGCCGCGCTTGCGAACCACGCGGCGTCGCCCGCCTCGCGTGTCACGCGTGTCACTCCGCACCATCATCCCGCCGCCGTTGACCCGGCCGGGGCGTGGGCCGACGCTCCCCCGATGGACACCCCTTCCGAACTGCCGCCGCCGCTGCCCCCGTTGGAGAAAAAAGCCGAGTCGTTCTCCCTGCCGCTGGCCGTCTGGATCGCGTGGGACGCCTACGCGGCGGTGCGCGTCGCCCTGTTCGCCGTGGGCGGCACGCCGGCGACGCCCTACGCCATTGGCGAACTCATCGGCGGCCTCGTGGGCTCGCTCCTGTTGCCCGGAGTGCTCGCGTTGCTCGTCTGGCGCATCGCGGGGCGATCGCGGCGGGCGGGGACCACGACGTTTCTGGTCGTTTTCGGCATGGTCGTCCTCGGGCAGGTCGCGCAATTCGCCCGCAACGCCCAAGCCAACGCCGGCTGGAAGCGCTTGGAGGCGGAGCGCCGCCAACTCGCGGCCGACAGCGCGAAGGAGATCAAAGAAGGCCGGCCGGTCGACCCCAAGGCACAGAACAAAATCATCGAGAAAACGCGCGACCAGCTCGACCGGATGGCCGGGACCGGCAGCGCCGCCGCGCGCACGCTCGTGGCCGCCTCCAAGACGTATATGGACGACCTGCTCGCCGCGAAACAGTCCTACGACGCCGCGCTCGCCAAGCTCAGCGAGGGCAATTTTTGGGAGCTCGCGCCACTCGCCGCGGCGGAAGTCACCGCGCGCCGGCGCATCGTCGTGCGTGCGTTCCTGTTGGCCAACACCCGCCTCGCCTCGTTGCAGGACGAGGACGGCGCCGGGTTTCGGCGCGCCCTCGCGGCCGGCGGCGCGCCTGCGGCGGAAATCGACGACGCCGTGAAGGGCTACAAGAAAAGCACCGGCGGCCGCCTCGCGCTCATCGCCAAGGTGCGGGCGACCGACGCCGCGATCGGCCAGGCGATGCTCGACTTCCTCGACTTCGCGGACGCCCAGCGCGGCAAGTGGAGCCAACGCGAATCCGACGCCAAGATCATCTTCGACGACACCGACGCGGTCACCGCCTACAACGCTATCCTCGCGCGCGTCGAGGCGGCCAGCGCCGAGCAGGGTAAATATCAGGCCGAACTGGCGGCGCCAAAGCCGTAGCCCGCGGAGCGCAACGCCGACGCGGCGTCACGCGTCGCCCAGCAGCCGGCGGAACCGCGTGCGTAGCGCGGCGGCGTCGCGCACGCGCACCGTCGCACCGCGCACCTCGATCAGGCCGGCGTCCCGCAGGCGCGCAAATGTCCGCGAGAGCGTCTCGCTGCTCGTGGCGAGCTCGGCGGCGAGCACGCGCTTCGTAGATCCGAGGCGCACCTCGACGGCGCCGGCCGGGGGACACCGCTGCACGATCCAGTTGAGCACGCGCGTCTCCGCATCCTTGAGCGTGAGATCGTCGAGCATGCCCACGATCACGCGCAGATGCGCGCTCATCGAACCAAGCATCCGCAACGCGAGATCGGGCCGGCCCGCGATCAGTTCCAGCATCGGGCCCTTGGGGAAAAGCAACACCCCGCTCGGCTCCTCGGCGCGCGCATCGGCCGGATAGCCGGTGGGCGAAGCCAGCGCCGCCTCGGCAAACGTCTCGCCCGCGCGAAACACATGGATGACCTGCTCCCGGCCCCCCGCGCTCACGCGATGGACATTGATCGCGCCCGTGCGGGCGAGGAAGAATCCGCGCGACGGCTCGCCCTCGCGAAAAAGATACCCGCCCTTCGCCAGCGCGATCGGCTCGGCCAGGGCCGCGATGCGCCGCACATCCTCCGGGGGCAGGCCCGAGAACAACTGCGCGCACCGCAGCGACGCCTCGAAGCCCGCGAGGCGCAGTTCGGACGAACGGGGGTTCTTCGGCGCGGCCACCCAGCGACACAAGGGCGACGACCGCGCCTAGTCGCGCCAAAACTTCACCGCCCACGCTCCATCGCCGCGGCGCTCCACCGTGGCCCCCCAGCCCTCGCTGCGCAGCAGCTCGATCAAGGGCGCGGGCAGGAAGGGAGCGATGACCGTCAGCCCCTCGCCCGCCGCCAGCGATTCCAGCCGCGCCCGGATGGCGTCGAGCGGCTCCGTGCCGTGCGCGAGCAGCGGACGGACATCAAGGGTTTTGAAGACGGGTGAAGGCATCGCGGTGGAAACACGCGGATTCATCTCAACCCTTCCGTCCGCTCGCAAGCACTGCGGCGGCGGCCTCGTCGAGGCCGCCCTCGAGACCCTCGCGCCGATGCACGATCTCGCCTTCGCGAGTGAGGATCGTGATGAGGTTGGAATGCGCGAAATTGCCGCTCGGTTCGCGGCGGTATTTCACGCCGAGCAGGGCGGCGAGTTCGGCCACCGCATCCTTGTCGCCGCGCAAGAGCGTCCACGCGCCGTCGAGCGCCCGCTGGCGCCGGTAGTCGGCGAGCGCGGCGGGCGTGTCCCGCTCCGTGTCGAACGACACGAGCACGAACGCGGCCTTGTCGCGCAGCTCCGCCGGCAGCCGCCCACGCAGCGCCTGCATGTCCGTGACGAGCCGCGGGCAGGCGTAGCCGCACGAGGCAAAGAACATCGCCAGCACCACGGGTCGGCCCCGCAACGCCGCGAGCGGCAGGCACTGGCCGGTGTCGCTGCAGAATTTCGCGTCGAGCTGGTAAATCGATCGCGCGGAGATCGGCCCGGCGGACGGCGGCGCTTCCTTGCAGCAATCCTCCTTGGGCGCCGGGGCGGCCGGCGCGGCGGTGACAAAAAGAAACGCGCTGAGACAGACGGTGGTTTTCATGGCAAAGGGAGATCTTGCGCGCAGCGGAAGCCGAGCGCGGTGGTGGTGTGGCGGGCCGTAAGCGAGGAGCGCAGCGCAAGCCGCATGAACGCCGCGTAGTCGCTTGGATCCCGCGAGCTCACGGCGCCCGCGCCGCAGAAAAGATCGCGGTTCAGTCCGCTGTCGGCGCGCGACTCGCCGGTGACCATCGCGGTCGAAAAATCCTCGACCCATTCCCAGACGAGGCCGTGCAGGCCGCGCACGCCGTTGTAGTCGGGCCGCGCCGCGCGCGCATCGGGCAAAATCGCCGGCACGGGCCGCGACAGCCATTCCCGGACCGCGCGCGCCAGCTCGGGATCGTTCTTGCCGTCGGGCCGGGTGAAGCCGGCGGACGCCGCCAGCTCCCACTCCGCCGTGGTCGGCAGCCGCTTGCCCGCCCAGCGCGCAAACGCCCGCGCCGCAAACCACGACACCCGCACGACCGGGGCGCACGGCGGCGCCAGCGGCCCGAGTTCGAGATCACCGGCCCAGTGCTGCAGGTAGGCCTCGTCGGTGAAGAGCGGGCTGACCTGCGAGCGCCGCCACTTGGGTTGCGCGGTGACGAACGCGAGGAAGTCCGCATTCGTCACCGCGCGTTCGTCGAGCCGGAAGGCCGCGACCGCCGTGCGCTCGGGTTCGCCCGCCGCGCGCAGCGGCGGCGCGTAGTCGCCGGCCGGGATGCGCAGCATCACGGCGGCCGGGGCCGCGACGGCGACCAGCAGCGCGGAGAGAAGACGGCGGATCGGGTTCATGGTCGCGGCGCGGTTCGCTCACTTCGCCTCATTGCGCACGACCTTCACCTGCGCCGCGGTGAACGCGTCGCCGGTGTTGCCCCAAGTGTTGAAGACATACGTGAGCACATCGGCCACCTGCGTGTCGCTCAGCGCGGCCTCCTGCGGGGGCATCGCGCTGTCGTAGGTCTTGCCGTTGACCGTCACCTTGCCGGTGAGGCCCTTGAGCACGACCCGGATCGCCCGCTCGCGGTCCGCGAGCATGTAGTCCGCTTTGGCGAGCGGCGGGAAGACACCGGGCAGGCCGTTGCCGTCCGCCTGGTGGCAGGCGAAGCAGAGGCCCATGTAGACCTGTTTTCCCTTCTCGATCTGCGCCTCCTTGGTGAGGCCGGCGATCACGGGGTTGGCCTTCATCTCGGCGGCGATGCGCGCCTGCAGCTCGGCCTCGCGGCGCGCCGAGTCGGAACCGGCCTCGGCCTGTGCGCCGAGATACACGGCGTCGATCTCCTTGCCGGAGTAGATCACGCGGTCCTCGGGGCCGTCCACCTTGAGCATGCCGAGCGCACCCTTGTTGAACGCACGGCTCAGCGAGTGATCCACGAGGATGAAGGTGCCGGGCACCTCGACCTTGAAGTCCACGATCGTCGCGCCGCCGGCCGGGACCATGGTGGTCTGCACGTTTTCCTGTGTGAACTTCGTGCCGCCCTCGGGCCAGACCTTGTCGAAGATCTCGCCGATGACGTGGAACGACGAGGTGAGGTTGGGCCCGCCCACGCCGAAGTAGATGCGCACCTTTTCGCCGACCTTCGCGGTGATGGCCTTGTCGCCCACCAACGAGCCGACCGAGCCATTGAAAAGAACATACGGCGGCCGCTCGTCGATCGACTTGCCGAGGTCGAAAGCCTGCAGGCCCTCCTCGCCGAATTTGCCAGAAGTGTAGAACTCGCCCTGCATCACGTAGAATTCGCGATCGACGGGCGGCATCCCCTCCTTGGGCTCGACGAGAATGAGACCATACATGCCGTTGCCGATGTGCATCGGCACGGGCGCAGTGGCGCAGTGATAGACGTAGAGCCCGGCGTTGAGCGCCTGGAAGGTGAACTTCGAGGCGTGCCCCGGCGCGGTAAACGTCGCCGCCGCGCCGCCGCCCGCACCAGTGACGGCGTGGAGGTCGATGTTATGCGGCACCTTTGAGCTCGGGTGGTTCTCGAGGTGAAACTCGACGACATCGCCCTCGCGAATGCGGATGAACGAACCCGGCACGCTGCCGCCGTAGCTCCAAAAAGTATACTCCACGCCATCGGCCAGCCGCGCGGTGAACTCGCGCACTTCGAGATGCACGACCACGCGTGCCGCATGCTTGCGTGCGATGGGAGGTGGCACTCTTGGCGGCGAGGTCAGCACGGCATTCTCGACCGGCAGGGCAAGCACCGCCGGCGGCAGGATCACCGGGCCTTTGGCGGCGCCGGCCCCTTCGGCGGCGGAAAGCGACGGAGTCGCGCCCGCAAACGCGAGCGCGAGGAACAGGGCGGAGGCGGGGAGCAGCGGAGTGGTTTTCATCGGGAGCGTTGGTCTCGCCCCCATCTTGCCCTGCCGCGGCCGCGCGCGCCTTGATCCGCGTCAAGGCCCGCGATTGATCGGCTCGGCGGAGCGCAACGGGAGGAGCACGAGCCGGGCACGAGGGCGGCTCGCCGCCGAACGGCTCACGCACCAGCCCATCGCGCCTCGCCGAATCACGCCGATGTAACCGGAGTAGCGCGAAGCCCGGGGATTTGAGATGCACGCCCAACGCACGCCCAACGCCGGAATTGACCCCGGTTCGCGGCCACGGCTATCTCCCGCACCTTATGTCCGCCGAATCCTCCGCTTCCGCCCCGCCTGCCGTCTCCATGGACAACATCGTCGCGCTCGCGAAGCGCCGCGGCTTCATTTTTCAGTCGTCCGACATCTACGGCGGGTTCAACGGTTTCTTCGACTACGGTCCCCTCGGCGCCGAGCTCAAGAAGAACATCCGCGACTGCTGGTGGGCTGACATGGTGCGTCGTCGCGACGACATCGTCGGCATCGAGACGTCCATCATCATGCACCCGAAGGTCTGGGAGGCCTCCGGCCACGTCGCCGGCTTCAGCGATCCGCTTGTGGACTGCAAGGCGAGCAAGCAGCGGTTTCGGGCGGATCAGTTGTTTTGGGCGGCCGTGAAGATCGGCGGAGTGGATGGCCAAGAATATCGCTGTCCACCCGAAGTGATGGAATCGATCGTGAAAAACGACGGCGTCTTTGGTTACGTCTCCGCACTTGAAAGTGAGCGAACCGCAGAGGAGCTGACTGAAAAAGCTCAGCAGCTAAAAAGGAAAAAGTCCGTTCAGGGCGATTTGGCTCCTCTGGTGATCAAGGATTTCACCGCGGCGACCTCCGCCGAGGTTTTACTCATCCCCTCCCCCGCCACCGGCGAGCCCGGCAGCCTCACCGAGGCGCGCGCGTTCAACATGATGTTCCAGACGAATGTCGGCGCGATGACCGACGGCTCGTCCGTCGCCTACCTACGGCCCGAGACGGCGCAGGGGATGTTTGTTGATTTCAAAAACGTCTGGGACACGGGCCGCGTGAAGCTGCCCTTCGGCATCGCGCAAATCGGCAAATCGTTCCGCAACGAGATCACGCCGCGCAACTTCATCTTCCGCTCGCGCGAGTTCGAGCAGATGGAGATGGAATATTTCATCCACGAGGACGCCGACTGGGACAAGTGCCACAAGGAGTGGATCGAGTGGTGCCGCCAGTGGCTCATCTCCGTCGGCCTGCCCGAGTCGCACCTCTCGCTCTACGCGCACCCGAAGGAGAAACTCGCGTTCTACTCCAAGGGCACGGTGGACATCATGTTCAAGTATCCCTTCGGCGTGCAGGAGCTGTGGGGCATCGCCGCGCGCGGCAACTACGACCTCGGCCAACACGCGCAGGCCTCGGGCAAACCGCAGGAGGTGTTCGACGAGGCGACGAAGAAAAAATTTGTCCCGCACGTGATCGAGCCCGCCGTGGGCGTTGATCGCATTATCCTCGCGGTGCTCTGCGCCGGCTACGCCGAGGAGGATGTGAAGGACGACAAGGGTAACGTCGAGAAACGCACCGTGCTCCGCCTCTCGCCGCGCATCGCGCCGGTGAAAGTCGCCGTGCTGCCGCTGGTGAAAAACAAGGAGGTCATCGTCGGCCGCGCGCGCGATCTCTACAAAAAACTCCAGCGCCGCTACGCGGTGTTTTACGACGACGGCGGCAACATCGGCCGCCGCTACCGTCGCCAGGATGAAATCGGCACGCCGTGGTGCGTGACCATCGACTTCGACACGATCGAGAAGCCGGGCGACACGTTCACCCTCCGCGAACGCGACTCCATGCAGCAACGCCGCATCACCGAGGCGGAGCTTTTCGCGCTGCTCGAGGAGCAGGTTTACTGAGCGAAGCCGAGTGATGTAGGACGGGGTCGCCGACCCCGCCGCGATCTCCCTCGCGCGCTCATCCAGCTCCGGCGGGGTCAGCGACCCCGCCCTACAACACGCCCCGCCCGTCCTCGACCCAGCCCACGCGCGTGAAGCCGAAAAAAAACAAGGACGCCGGCACGCTCAGCGTGCGCACCGTCGACGCGCTCGTCGTGCTCCAAGCGTGGATCGCGGGCTTCGATGCCGGGACGCGCAAGCGCGGTGAGGAGTATTACGCCAACGGCCAGGTGCTCGCCGCTTGGGCGGCGGCGGACCACTATGTCGAAGCCGAGGTGCGGGGCGGCGAGCTCTACGGCGTGACGCTCTTTCTCACGCGCGGCCGGTGGACCGGCCAATGCGAGTGCCCGGTGGGCACCGAGTGCAAGCACGTGGCCGCCGCCGGCCTCGCGTGGATCGCGAGCCAGGGCGCGGATTTTGACGAGGCGTCGCCGATTGGCGGCGCCGTCGCGCCCGCGTCTTTGGTGTCGCCGGCCCCCTCGCCCGCTTCCGCCTCCGCCCTCGCGCGTGCGGGCGCGACGTATTCGCCGCCGCCGGTCGTGCCGAAACCGCCCGCGAAAAAGATCCCGTTTCGCGAGCAGTGGACGCCCGTCCTCGCCGAGAAACTCGGCCGCCCCCTCACCGAGTCCGAGGGCCGCCACCTCGCGCAGCTCGCCGCGCTCTTCAACGACTTCACCCAGGCGCACCACACGCTCTACGAGGACACGCTCCGCCGCCACGGTTTCGCCTACGCGATCCCGCCGAACTCCTACCAGTGGACGCCGCTCTACCGCGGCTGGTGGACGCACGACGCCGCGCCCGCCGATCCGTGGGCGCTGTGGCAGTTCATCGCCTACGATCTCACGCAACGCGGCCGGCCGATCCCGCCGGTGTTTGCGCCGCTGACGGACACGGCGCCCGTGCACGCATCGCTCGACGCATTGCTCGCGCAACAACAGCTCCACACCTGGCGCATGGCCCTCACGCAGCCCGCCAACCTGGGCTACGTCGAGCCGTCCGCCGGACCGCTCGCCGCCGGCACCAACCTGCGCGCGCGGCTCGCGGCCGACGGCGGGCTCTTCCTCGAGATGCGGGCCGCGCTCGACAAGCCGTGGAAAGCGCCGCTGCACAAATGGCTCACCCAACTGCTGCGGGCGCGCGCGAGCGACTTTGACGCGCTGCCTCCCGCCGAGGCCGCGCTCGCCCTCGCGCTCGCCCTCGCCTGCCGCACGATCTACCCGCCGTCGGGCAAGCAGGCCCTCCCGCCGGAAACCGCCGGCGAAATCCTCGCGAACCGCGCGGCGCACGGCGCGATCGTGTTGCCGGACGGGCGGCCGTTCACATTCGAGGCGGAGCCACTCGTGCCGGAGGCGGTCGTCGCGGAGTCGGCGAGCGATCGGTTTGAGGTGCGGCTCGTCGCGCCCGACGGCACGCCCGCCACCGACGCGCGGCTGATCGCGACGCGGCCCGAGCCGATGTATCTCCACGCCGGCCGGGTGTGGCGCGGCCCGCCGCCGCTGCCCAACGCGCCGCTGCCCACCGCCGCGCTCGCCGATCCGGAAATCATGGGGCGGCTGCGCGCGGCGCGCGTGCGCCTGCCCAAGGCGGTCGAGGCCCGGCGGCGCCTCGTCGTGCTGCGCCCGCGGCTGAAGCTGTGGTTGCACGAGCCGGAAAACAACTACGGCTACCACACCACGCAGTTCCACGCGAAGCTCACCGCGCACGCTGCGGAACCGTCCTGCGCGCAGGAGTGGCGCGGCACCGGCGGCTGGCAGTGGACGAAGGGCGCGGCCCCGCCCGCGCGCCGCCCCGACGATCCCATCCTCGAATTCGATCTCACGGCGGCCAACGCCGTCGGCGCGCGCTTCGCGGATTTCCGACTCGGCTGGGCCGACTGGCACGGCACCTGGGTGCGGCCCGCGCCGAAAAACCTCCCCGAGGAATTCCTCGCCTGGCACGCCACGCTGCCGCCCGGCGTGGAAATCGACGCCGCGCCGGAGCTGGCGGCGCTGTTTGCCGCGCCGCTGAAGGCGACGATGGATTTTTCCGCCATCCCCGCCGGCGCCGGCCACGACTGGTTCGACCTCACGGTGGCGCTGCGCGTCGAGGATACCACGCTCACGCCCGACGAGATCGCGTTGCTGTTGAAGGCGCGCGGCAAGTGGGTGCGCCTGCCGAGCGGCGGCTGGCGTCGCCTCGAACTTTCCGGCGCCGAGCCTGACAGCGCCGCCGCCAAAACCCTCGACCGCCTCGGGCTCACGGCGGAGGACGTGTTTGCCACCGGCAAATCCGCCAAGCACCGGCTGCACGCGCTCCAGCTCGCGGGTGAAGCCGCCGCGATCGAGTCGCGCGACGCCAAGCTCGCCGCCGCGCTGCGCGAACGCGTGGCCGCGCTCGCCGCGCGGCCGCCGCCCGCGCTGCCGCCGGGCCTCACGGCCACGCTGCGGCCGTATCAGGTGGAGGGTTTTCATTTTCTCGCGCACCTCGCCGCGCAGGGTTTCGGCGGCGTGCTCGCCGACGACATGGGCCTCGGCAAAACCGTGCAGACGCTCGCGTGGCTGCTCCAGCTCCGCGACGCCGCCGCCGCCGATCCGGCGCGCGCGGAGACGCCGTTTCGCGCGCTCGTGGTGTGCCCGAAGAGCGTCACGCACGGCTGGCTCGCGGAGACGGCGCGCTTCGCCCCCTCGCTCGCGGTCGTGGCGTTTCACCCGCTTGAGCTCGGGCCGGCGTCCGACACCGCGCGCGCGCCGCTGCTCGTCGCCAACTACGCGCAACTGCGCCTCCACGCCGAGTGGTTCCAGTCCGGCGCGTGGGATGCCGTCGTGCTCGACGAGGGCCAGTTCATCAAGAACCCCACGAGCCAGGCGGCCGTCGCCGCGCGCGCCCTCGCTGCGCGCCACCGCGTCGTGCTCACCGGCACGCCCGTCGAAAACCGCCTCACCGATCTGTGGAGCCTGTTCGCCTTTGCGCAGCCCGGCCTGCTCGGCCCGCAGGCGACTTTCCGCCGCCAATACGACGACAAGGACCCCGCCGCCCTCTCGCGCCTGCATCGGCGCGTGCGGCACTTCCTCCTCCGCCGCACCAAGGCCCAGGCCGCCCCCGACCTTCCGCCGCGCACGGAGGACGAAATCATCGTCGAGCTCGAGCCCGCCCAGCGCAAACTCTACGACGCCGAACTCAAGCGCGCCCGCGCGCAGCTCCTCGGCATCGAGACCGCGCGCGCCCTCGACAAAGTGCGCTTCAACGTCCTCGCGAGCCTGCTCCGCCTCCGCCAAATCTGCTGCCACCCCGCGCTGATCGATCCCGCGCACGCGGAATTGCCGAGTGCGAAACTCGACGCGCTGCTCGAGCGCGTCGAGGAACTGCACGAGGAAGGCCACCAGGTTTTGGTGTTCAGCCAGTTCGTCGAGATGCTGGAAATCATCCGCGCGCGCCTCGTCGCCGCCGACATCGGCCACCTGATGCTCACCGGCCAGACGGAAAACCGCGCCGAACTCGTGAACACGTTTCAGAGCGACAAGACGAAAACCGTTTTCCTGCTCTCGCTGAAAGCCGCCGGCTTCGGCCTGAACCTCACCGCCGCAAGCTACGCCATCCTCTACGATCCGTGGTGGAACCCGGCGGTGGAAGCGCAGGCCATCGACCGCACGCACCGCATCGGCCAGACACGCCCGGTGATCGCGTATCGCCTGCTCGCGGAAAACACCATCGAGCAAAAAATTCGCGCGCTCCAACAGGAGAAAGCCGCCCTCGCCGCCGCCGTGGTGCAGGAAGAGTCGCTGGCCAAGGTGCTCGATCTGGACAGCCTGCGGAAAATTTTGGAGTGAGCGGAGGCGTGGCCGAGGCGCCGCGCACCTTGACACGCCGTTCCGCGGGGTAAGACCGTAAGCCATGACGCTCACGCTTTCCACCAAGGGTCAGGTGGTCCTGCCCGCCGCCGCACGGCACAAGCTCGGCCTCAAGCCCGGCACCCGCCTCGCGTGCCGCGTGCGCAACGGCGAAATCGTCCTCACCCCGCCCGCCCCCGCCGCCAAAACCCGCCTCGTGCGCGACAAACTCACCGGCATCCTCGTCCTCGCCAGCCCGCCCGGCACGCCCCCGCTCACGGGTGACCGCGTGCGCGCCCTGCTCGCCGACTTCCCGTGAAACTCCTCCTCGACGTCAACGCCCTCCTCGCCTGGGGCCTCGACGCGCACCCGCACCACGACCGCGTGCGCCGCTGGCTCGCCGGGTTGCGGGGAGGAGATGCGACGCTCTGCACCACGCCCATCACCGAGCTGGGATTCCTCCGCGTGGCGGCGCAGCCCGCCTACGCCCGTCAACTCGCCGACGGCCGCCGCATCCTCGACAGCATGAGACGCGCGCCCGGCTTCGCGCACGAGTTTCTCCCGGACGATGTGCCCGGCGACCGCTTG
>JBEANZ010000565.1:0-4841 GCA_041165185.1 Verrucomicrobiota bacterium
CTCACACGCAGGGCGCGACGGCGCGACGGCGAGCGGCGGCCCTACAAGTTCGGGCAAACCGGGCTCGCACGATTCGCCCTCACCCACTCACGCGATCAGGTTTTCCACCACCGACCCATGCACGTCGGTCAGACGGAAGCGCCGGCCCTGCGTGAAAAACGTCAGCCGCTCGTGATCGATGCCGAGAAGGCGCAGCATCGTCGCCTGAAAATCGTGCACGTGGACGCCGTCGCGCGCGATGTTGTAGCTGAAATCGTCCGTCTCGCCGTGGACGACGCCCGGCTTCGCGCCGCCGCCCGCCATCCAGAGGGAAAAACACCGCGGGTGATGATCGCGGCCGTAGTCGTCGGCGGTGAGTTTGCCCTGCGAGTAGGCCGTGCGGCCAAACTCGCCGCCCCACACCACGAGCGTGTCGTCGAGCATCCCGCGCTGCTTGAGATCCGCGAGGAGCGCGGCGGCAGGCTGATCGGTTTCGAGGCATTGGCGGCGGATGCCTTTCGGCAGGCTGCCGTGCTGATCCCAACCTTGGTGGTAAAGTTGAATAAACTTCACGCCCTTTGCCGCGAGGCGGCGCGCGAGCAGGCAGTTCGCCGCAAACGTCCCCGGCTTCCGCGCGTCCGGCCCGTAGAGATCGAGCGTCGCGGCGGACTCGCCCGACAGGTCCATCACCTCGGGCACGCTCGTCTGCATCCGATACGCCATCTCGTATTGCGCGATGCGCGCGTCGACCTCGGCGTCGCCGGATTTTTCGGCCGCGTGGGCGTGGAGTTCGTTGAGCCGGTCGAGCAGATTGCGGCGCGCCGCAGACGAGACGCCGGCGGGATTGCCCAGGTAAAGCACCGGGTCCGCACCGCTGCGGAACTGCACGCCCTGATGCTGCGACGGCAAAAACCCGCTGCCCCACAGCCGCGCGTAGAGCGGCTGGTCCACCTTGCCGGGCGTGATGAGCACGACGAACGCGGGGAGGTTTTCGTTGTCGCTGCCGAGCCCGTAATGAACCCACGAGCCCATGCTCGGCCGCCCGGAAATCTGCGAGCCCGTCTGGAAAAACGTGATCGCCGGATCGTGGTTGATCGCCTCGGTGAACATCGAGCGGACGATGCACAGGTCGTCCGCCATCTTCGCCGTGTGCGGCAGCAGATCGCTGATCCACGCGCCGCCCCGGCCGTGCTGCGCGAACTTCACCTGCGCGCCCGCGAGCGGGAGCGACGACTGGTTGCCCGACATGCCGGTGAGCCGCTGACCCTGCCGCACCGAGTCGGGCAACTGCTCGCCGTTGCGGCGCACCAGTTCGGGCTTGTAGTCGAACGTTTCCAACTGCGACGGCCCGCCCGACATGAACAGGTAGATCACGCGTTTCGCCTTCGCCGGAAAATGCGGCTTCCCGCCGAGCACGCCGGGATCGGCGCGCGTGACAATCTCGCCGGGACGCGCCGCGCCGAGCGCGCGCGGCGCGAGCAGATTCGCGAGCGCGACGCCGCCCACGCCGAGGCCGAACTGGTTGAGAAACGCGCGACGCGACAAACCCGCCGCCGGCAGCGGGCCCGTGCAAACTTGATTGGTGGCGGTGGTTTTCATCGGGCGACGACGAACTCGTCGAAATTCATGATCGCGCTGACGACGACGGCCGTCGCGGCGAAATCGGCCAGCGGCAGCGCGACGTCCCACGGCGACTCGCCGGTTGCGAGCAGTTTTTTCGCCGCGGCTTCGTCGGCGGCGTAGAGCGCTTTTTGTTCAACGAAGAGGAGTGCGAGAATTCTTTCCTCGGCGGCGTCGGGCGCGCGGGCCGTGAGCGCGCGAAACGCCTCGCGGATCCGCGCGGGCTCGTCGGCGGGAAATTTCCGCAGCAACGCCTCGGCGGCGACGCGCGCCGCCTCGACGAATTGCGGGTCGTTGAGGAGCACGAGCGACTGGAGCGGCGTGACGGTGGTTTCGCGTTTCGCGGTGCAAACCTCGCGCGTCACGGCGTCGAACGTGAGCATCGACGGCGGCGGCGAGGTGCGCCGCCAAAACGTGTAGAGGCTGCGCCGGTAGAGCGCCTCGCCGTGGTCCTGCTTGTAGGTCTTACCGGTGCCGGACTGCTCCCAGAGGCCGGCCGGCTGGTAGGGTTTCACACTCGGGCCGCCGAGCGTGCGCACGAGCAGGCCGCTCGCCGCGAGCGCGCCGTCGCGCACGTGCTCCGCCGGCAGCCGCGCCTTCGGGCCGCGCGCGAGCAGCGCGTTCGCTGGATCGCGATCAACAAGCGCGCGCGGCGCGGCGGAGCTTTGGCGAAACGTCGCCGACGTGAGGATCAGTTGGTGCAGCGCCTTCAGGTCCCAGCCGCTGTCGACGAACCAGCGCGCGAGCGCGTCGAGCAGCGCGGGATGCGTGGGCAAGGCGCCCTGGCTGCCGAAGTCCTCGGGCGTGGCGACGAGGCCGCGGCCGAAGTGGAGTTTCCAGACGCGATTCACGGCGACGCGCGCGGCGAGCGGGTTGTCGCGCGCCGTGAGCCACTGCGCGAGGCCGAGGCGGTCGCGCGGCGCGGCGGCGGGAAATTCTCCGAGCGCGGCCGGCGTATCGGGTGCGACGACGTCGCCGGGCGTATCGTAGGCACCGCGCTTGAGCACGTGGGTCGTGCGGCGCGCGGGCATCTCGGCCATCACCATGATTTCAGGCACATCGTTGCCGAGGGCGTTTTCCTCGTCGCGCAACGCCTTCAGCTCCGCCGCGAGCGCGCGGTGCGCCTCGCTGTGTCGCGCGAGAAAATACTCCAGCGTTGCCGCGGGTGCTGACGCCGGTGCCGCCGCCGCGCTGCCACGCAACAAGGCAACCTCCGGCGCAGTGAGTTCGCGCGCGAAGATTTTCAGCTCGTCGATCGCGCCGCCCTTGAAGCCGTTGTCGCGAAAGCGCCCCGCGAGCGTGAGCGCGATTTTCCCGACCTCGCCGTCGCCCCACTCGGCGCGGTGGCGAATTTCGCGCGTGAGTTGGTCGCGCACGACCTCGGTCGCGAGCGGCACGCCGCCGAGGTAAAGGCGGAGGCCCGCCGCGCGGCTCGAGCCGTCGTAGGTCGCGACGAGCTGCGACCACGCGCCGACGGGCACCGGCGCTTTCGCGCGGACCGCGATCGCGTTGCCCGGCCAGAAATGGATCAGCGCAAACGTCGGCCGCCCGCGGTCGAGGAGGAGCTCGTAGCCGCGGCTGCCGGAGTCGGTCCACGAGCGCGAGTGGTGCAGCACCACGGCGCGCTCGGCCGTCTCGGCGGGCTTCAGCCAGAGCGAAAACGAAAACGCGTCCGTGCGCCCGAAGTCCGCGAGGTCCTTCGCGGTGGCGGAGTTGTCACCGCTGAATTCGAGCGCCCGCCCCGTGTGGCCGGCGACGAGTTTCGGCGCGTCGACGAGCATGAGCTGCCGCGCGCCGTCGGCGCTGGGCGTCGCGTTTTTCTCGACGGTCTCGAACAAAAATTCCGCGAGCGGCACCGGCGGTGCGACCACGCCGCCGGCGGCGAGCCAGGCGGCAAACGCGGGCTGCTCCGCGCGCGCGACCTCGGCGAGGCGGCGCTCGGTCGCGGTGATTTTCGCGCGCACCTCGGCGTGGCGTTTTTCCTTCTCCGCCGGCCAGAGGCGCAGCGTCGGCGTCGGCGTGGCTTTCGTGAAGTGCGAGTAGAGGCCGGACTCGTCGATGTTGTCGAAAAACGCCGCGAGCGCGTAGTAGTCGCGCTGCGTGATCGGGTCGAATTTGTGATCGTGGCAGCGCGCGCAGCCGAGCGTGAGCCCGAGCATCGCGGTGCCAAACGTGTCCACGCGATCCGCCACGTAGCTCTGGCGATACTCCTCCTCGACGCTGCCGCCCTCGTTGGTCTGGCGGTGGAGGCGGTTGAAAGCGGTCGCGAGTTTTTGTTCGCGCGTCGCGTTGGGCAGAAGGTCGCCGGCGAGCTGCCAGCGGAGGAAATCATCGTAGCGCAGGTTGCGGTTGAACGCCCCGATCACCCAGTCGCGCCAGGGAAACATATCCCGCTCAACGTCCGCCTGGTAGCCGTAGGTGTCACCGTAGCGCGCGAGGTCGAGCCAATCGAGCGCCATGCGTTCGCCGTAGGCGGACGACGCGAGGAATTTCCCCACCGCGCGCTCGTGCGCGCCCGGCGCGGTGTCGGCCGCGAACGCGTCCAGTTCCGCGAGTGTGGGCGGGAGACCGGTGAGGTTGAGTGCGACGCGACGCAGGAAAATCTCACGCGCCGCCTCGGGTGCCGGTGCGAGTTTTTCGGCGGCGAGCTTCGCGGCCACGAAGGCGTCGATGAAATTACTACCCCAGGTCGGATTTTCCCCGGCGGCGCGCGGCGGCGGCGAGGCGTTTTTCGCGACCGGCAGAAACGCCCAGTGCGCCTGATACTCGGCGCCCTCGGAGATCCAGCGTTTCAACAGCTCCTTCTCGGGCACTGTGAGCGTGAGATTCGAGTCGGCGGGCGGCATCTGCTCATCGACGTCCGTGGAAAAAATGCGCGCGACCACTTCGCTCTTTTCAGGGCGGTGCGGGACGATGGGCGTGTCGCCGTTGGGGAGCGGGCCGAGCGCGGCCTCGCGTTGATCGAGGCGGAGTTTTCCTTTGCGCGAGCCGGCGTCGGGCCCGTGGCAACGATAACAGCGGTCGGAGAGCAGCGGGCGGATCTCGGCGTTGAAATCCACCGGGGCCGCCCCGGCTGTCGCGACGGCCACCGCGAGCGCGACGAGGCCCGCGAACGGGATGGACGGATGGCGGGGGCGGCGTGACACGTTGCGTGGAGGGATGCGAAGACCCGCGGCCAATTCGACCGGCGCGTCCGCGAGCGCGGAAACGTTGGCGGGAGACGGACGGGCTCGCCAAGCCTA
>JBEANZ010000566.1:0-2583 GCA_041165185.1 Verrucomicrobiota bacterium
GCTTGGCGGTGCGCAGCGAGGTGGCGAACGCTTACTTGGAAATATCGTTAAGCATCACATCGAGCGAGGTGTAGCCGGAAAGCAACTTATTGGCCGCCGCGCAGGTCGCGGCGGAGGCCAGCCCGGTGTTTTCGGCGAGGAACACGATGTAGCTCGCGATGTTCTTTGCGAAGTTGAGCCGGCCTTCGTCGCTCACGCTGTAGAAACGCGCGCGCTGCCGGTAGCCCGCGGGCGTGTGGTCGCCGAGCGCGGCTTTCTCGGCGCGGCCGTGGGCGGCGAGCACGTGGAGGAAATTATACTCGAACCAAAACATGTGCTCGGGGCTCGGTGGCAGCGACTCCAGCGCTTTGCGCGTAATCGCAGCGGTGGCGAAGACGTCGGTCGTGCGGCCGGACTTCGTGAGCGCATCGGTGATGAAGATGCGCGCCATCTTCTGCTCGGTGGCGTCGGCGCTGTAGGCGCCGAGGAGGGCCAGCTCGAGAGTGAACTTATACCAGTCGCGCCAGAGCGCTTGGTCGCCGGCGTTTTTCGAGGCGAAGAGCGCGCGGCCCATCTCGTAGGTGTAGCGCCCGCTCGTCTTGATTTCGAGACGGCCGCCGGTGACCTGGCCCATCACCTGGTAGTTCTCGGCGGATTTGCCCGAGCCCGAGTGGAAACCAATGCTCGCGCCGAAATTTTTGCACACGCCCCACTGCTTCTCGATCAACGTGCGCAGCGCGGCGTTGTCGGGATACGGCATGTTTTTCTGGAAGCCAAACGCGGGCGCGACGAAGTGGATCTGCATCCCCAGCGCCTCACAGAGCGCGAGCATGATGGCGGTCGTCTCTGGCGTGGTGAGGCCGGGGAGCTCGTCGATGGAAAGTTCGCGCAGGTAGGCGCGGCCGACGTCGGTCGTGAAAAGCTTCGCGCGCGCGGCGGCGTATTTTTCGTCGCGGCGCTTCATCTTCTGCAGCGAGGGCCAGACGTAGGCGAGGAGCTTGGCGAAGTCGGATTCGTTCAACGCGAGCCCGGCGGAGGCGACGCGCGCCTTCACCGTCGCGACGAGTGCGGCGGGGACATTCGCGGCGACCCACGCGGCGGCGTCATCTGCGACCTTCGTCTGCGCGAGTTCCGGCGAGAGATCGAAGGTGATGTAGCTCGCGAGCACGCAGCCGGTGACGAGCGCGTCCTCGCGGTTGTCAAACTTGCCGCCGATGGGTTGGTGGTCGGCGTTGAACGACCACGCGATGCCGCGGCGGTGGAAGCCGGTTTTCAGTTTCGAGAGGATGCAGCCGTGGCTCATGCCCTCGACGCTCTGGCCCTGATGGCCCTCGGGGACGTTGGTGCCGATGAAGGGGAACGGCACCGTGTCGAGCTGGCCCGCGAGCATCACGTCAGTGTCGTAAACGAGTTCGCGCGGGATCGAGTTTTGGTTGGCGGTGACGCCGAGCGAGAGCGCGCTCATCGCCCACTCGACCGCGGGCCAATGCAGCGTGGTGAACCGCGCGCCGATACCGAGCGTGGTCTGGCCGAGTTTCTCCGTCGCGGTCGGGAAGATCGTCGCGGCGGGATTGTGCTCCTGCACGAGATTTTTCACGCGGAGGAGATTGGCAAAGGTGGCGGGGAATGCCTGCGCGCCATCCTCGAGATCGATGCCGTCGTGCAGCGCGCCGGTCTTGCCCTGCAGGCGCCACGCGCAGTCGCCGTGCATGTTTTCGAGGAGCGTCCACGCACCGGCCGCGGTCACAAAGCGGCTCTTCGGAAAAATCCGGAGCGGTTGGTTGGTGCGCAGCTCGTTGGCTAAGGTCGGCCAATCCAAACAAAAATCCGGCGACACGCACGGGTTGGTCCCAATGCGCAGGTTGTTTTCGAGAAGGAAACGGTTGATGGCGGACATGGTCGGATTGAGGCGCGAAAGCCCGAGTGCCGCAGATTCCCGGCGGCGAGACAAGGCGCTATCGGGCCATGAGCGTCAGGCGCGCCGCTGCGCTTTTCATCAACCGACGTGGCGAGACGCCGCGTCCACGACTCACAGCCACTTCGGATCCGTGTCGTCCACGAGCTGCTGGAGAATGTGAAAACGAATCTGCCCGTAGTTGAGCGCGTAGCGCTGGCGGTTGTTGCGGTAGACCCACGTCGCGGGCGTCCAGCCGACACGCAGGCCCATGAACGACGTCATCTCCGTCTCAGGGCGGCGCGAGGGATTCGGGTGCTGGAGGTGCAGAAAATTTTTCTGCGGGCCGAGGCCAAACTTCGCGAGCTCGGCCGCGCCGTCGCGCTCGTCGCGCACAGTGACGAAGACGACCTTCACCTTCGGGTTGTCCTCAAGAAATTTTTTCCAGCCGCCGCTCTTCAGCTCGGCGTTGCAGTTGGGGCACCACGGCGCCCAGAAGTGGACGATGGTGACGTCGGGCGACTTCACCAGCTCCGCGACCTGCCGCTCGATCGGGAGCCAAGTGTCGTCGGCCGCGGCGACGGCGCGCATGCTGAAGGCAAAGAGGGAAACCAGCACGGCGAAGGCGGCGCGGAGGGGCGTTCTCATGCGCGCACCGTAGCGGGCGGCGCGCGCCGTGCAATCACGCGCCGCGACATTTTCGCTTTTGG
>JBEANZ010000567.1:0-2546 GCA_041165185.1 Verrucomicrobiota bacterium
GACGGGCGCCGCCGTCGCGGCGGATATCGGCCAACTCGTCGCCACGCTCGACCAACCGACCGGCGACGGCGTGAACACCTACTACGTCAGCCGCGCGGCGCGGGCCGGCGGCGTGACGGTGGCGTTGTCGGGCCTCGGCGGCGACGAGTTGTTCGGCGGCTATCCGTCGTTTCAGACGACCCCGCGCCTCGCGCGCTGGCTGCCGTTCTGGTGGGCGATGCCCGCGCCGCTCCGCAGCGGGATCGTCTCGCGCCTCCGGCAGAGCGACACACGCCACCGCAAGCTCGCCGACGTGCTCGCGCACGCGCGCACGCTCCACGAAGTCGGCGCGATGCAGCGCCGCGTGTTTGCCGAGGTGGGCGTCGGCGCGCTGCTCTCGCGCGACGTGCAACTCGCCGCCGCCGGCCGCACGCCGTTTCACCCCGCGCTCGCCGGCCTCGCCGCCGATCTCGGCGCGGCGGATCCGTTTGAGACGGTGAGCGCCTGGGAGCTGCGCACCTACATGGCCGACGTGCTCCTGCGCGACAGCGACGTGATGAGCATGCGCCATTCGCTCGAGCTGCGCGTGCCCTTCGTGGATCGCGGGCTCATCGAATGGCTCTGGCGGCAGCCGGCCGCATTCAAGAGCGACCCGCGCCACGCCAAGCGCGCGCTCGCCGCCGCCGCGCACGACGTGCTCCCGCCGGGGCTCGCGGAGCGGCGCAAACGCGGCTTCTCGCTCCCGTTCCCCACGTGGATGAAACGCGAGCTGCGGCCGTTTCTCGACGAGACGTTTTCCGACGCGAGCGTCGAGCGCGCGGGTTGGTTCGCACGCGGCGAGCCGCAGAAACTCTGGCGCGGCTACCTCGCCGGCCACGACACCCGCGAGTGGTCGCGCGTGTGGACGCTCGCGATGCTCATCGCGTTTTCCAACCGCGGCCGCCGCTCCGCCCCGGCCGGATCCGCGGCGCCCGTCACGCTCGCGAGCCCCGCGGCACCCGCCATCGCACCGTCGCTGCCGGGGCGCACGCTCCTGCTGGCGCCGGAGATTTTCGCCTCCGAGGGCGGCATCCCCCGCATCCTCCAGACCTACCTCAAGGCCGTCTGCGAACTCACGGCCCCGGGCGGCAGCGTCCGCCTGCTCGCGCTCAACGACGCCGTCATCGGCCGTGACGACACGGACCACTACGGCACGCCCGCGCTCGTCGAGTCGGTCGCATGCGCGCGCTCGAAATCGCGCTTCGTGCGCGAGGCGCTGCGCCTGGCGCGCCACTCCGACCGGATCATCTGCGGGCACGTGTTTCAGTTGCCCGTCGCCTGGCTCGCGCGCCGGCTCAACCCGCGACTGCGCTACTACCTCGTCGCGCACGGCATCGAGGTGTGGCGGGCGTTTTCCGCGACGGAGAAAGTCGCGTTGCGCGGCGCGGAGAAAATTTTCTGCGTGAGCGATTTCACCCGCGGCGAGCTGCTGAAAAACTGCCCGCTCCCCCCGGGCCGCGCCGTGGTGCTGCCCAACGCCCTCGACCCGTGGTTCGCCATCGGCCCCGGCGTGCCGCTGGCGCAGTGCGCGCCCGACATCCTCGTCGTCACGCGCCTCACCTACGCCGACCGCTACAAGGGCATCGAACACATGATCGCCGCCATGCCGGCCGTGCGCGCGGCGATCCCCGGCGCCACGCTCCATCTCGTCGGCCGCGGCGACGATGTGCCGCGCCTCACCGCGCTGCGCGACGGGCTCGCGCTGGGCGACGCCGTGCGGTTTCACGGCTTCGTCGACGATGCGACGCTCGCCGCGCGGCTGCGCTCGTGCCGGCTCTTCGCGTTGCCGAGCAAGAAGGAGGGCTTCGGCCTGGTGTTCCTCGAGGCGATGGCGCACGGCCGCCCGTGCCTCGGCGCGCGCGCCGGCGGCATCCCCGAGGTGATCACCGAGGAGACCGGCGTGATGGTGGACTACGGCGACGTGCCCGGGACCGCCGCCGCGTGCATCGCCGCGCTCCGGCGCGAGTGGGATGAAAACGCGATCCTCGATCGGGCGCGGCATTTTTCCTATTCGCAATTCACCCGGCGGCTGGCAGCGGTGTTGCCCCCATGAGCGCGCCGTCCACCTCCGCCCCGCCGCCGCCCGAGCTCGTGCTCGAGGCCGGCCGCGCCGACTCGCTCTACTGGCGCGATCTCTGGCGCTACCGCGAACTCGCCGGGCTCCTCGCCTGGCGCGACATCAAGGTCCGCTACAAACAGGCCGTCCTCGGCGTCGCGTGGGCCGTCCTCCAGCCCGCGGTGCAAACGATCCTGTTGACGTTTGTCTTCGGCAAGCTCGCCAAGATGCCCGACGGAGGCACGCGCTACGAACTGATCGTGCTGTCGGGGCTGCTCCCGTGGCAGTTGTTCACCTCGGCGTTTGGCGGCGCGGGCAACAGCCTCGTCGGCAACTCCCACCTCATCTCGAAAGTGTATTTCCCCCGGATGCTCGTGCCGCTCTCGGCGCTCGCGGTCGCGCTGGTGGACTTCGCCGTGATGATGGCGCTGACGCTCGCGGTGATGCTGGCGCTGGGCTCGGTCCCCGGCTG
>JBEANZ010000568.1:0-5880 GCA_041165185.1 Verrucomicrobiota bacterium
GGCCCTTGCCGCTCGGCGTCGTAGGGCGGCATGAAACGAAACGTGTTGCGCGCCTTGTCCTGTTTTTTCCGAGTCCAGAGCGACGGCGGGTCCGTGACGCGCGTGTTCTCGACGTAGGTCAGGACGCCGTAGTTCATCGAGGCCGGAATACAAAAATAGTAATCGAAGCCGCGCTCGGTGGGGCCATCGGTGATGGGCTGCGTCCAATCGCGTTGGCCGATCGTGCCGGGGAATTTCATCTGGAGGTGCCACTTCCCGATCATCGCGGTGTGGTAGCCGCCGGCCTTCAGCAGCGACGCGACGGTCAGGCGATCCTTCGCGATGAGGCACTCGCCGTCGGAGTGCAGCACGCCGCTCTTGAGCGAGGTGCGCCAACTGTAACGGCCTGTCAGCAGCGCGTAGCGCGAGGGCGTGCAGACGGTATCGGCGCTGTGGCCGTCGGTGAACACGATCCCTTCGCGCGCGAGGCGGTCGAGGTGCGGCGTCTGGAATTTCGCCTGCGGGTTGAGCGCGCTCATGTCGCCGTAGCCCTGATCGTCGGTGTAGATGACGACGATGTTGGGGCGGGAATTGTCCGCCGCCTGCGCCGATGCGGCGGCGCACGCGAGGCCCAGCAACGCGGTGAGACGGGTGAGGTTTGGTTTCATCGCCGTGGGTTTGAAGCCTCGGCCTCAGCGGCGGGCGGTTTGGAAACCGTGCGCGGTCAGAAATTCTGCCGTGCGTTTCATGATCGCGTCGTAGTCGGCTCCGTCGCTCGACGGGCGGAAAAATTTTCCGTTGAAAAAGCCGTGGTCCTTGCCGGCGAAGGGCACGAGCACGCACTCGTTGCCCGCTTCCGTCATGAGCCGCGTGAAGCGCTCGGCGTTCTCAAACGGCACGGTCTTGTCCGCCGTGCCGTGAAAAATAATCGTGGGCACGAGGCCTTTTCGCACGTGATGGCAGGGCGACAGCGCCATCTGCTGCTCCGGCTTGAAGCTCTTCGCGCCGTAGCCCCGCTCCGTCGTGTCGAGGACCGGGTTGAAGAGGACGAGCGCGTTGGGCAGGGAGCTCACCTTCAGATTCTCTCCGGCTGCTTCCACGCCGCCCGCGATGAGCGCGGTGCAGGCCGCAACGTGGCCTCCGGCCGAGCCGCCGGCCGCGACGATCCGGTCGGGATCGACGCCCAACGCGGCGGCGTGTTCGCGCACCCAGCGGATCGCCGACCGGCCGTCCTGCACGCACTCGAACGGCGTGGTCTTGTTCCGGCTCTTCACGCGATAGTCGGCGGAGACGGCGACCATCCCCTGCTCGGCCAGAGCTCGGGCCTGTTGGTAAAATTGCTTCGGGTCGCCGCTGTTCCAGCCGCCACCGAAAAAGAAAACGATCGCGGGCCGGCGGTCCGCGGCCTTGAGGCCCGCCGGTGCGAAGACGTGCAGCTTCAGCTCGACGCCGTCGACGGTTTTGTAGGCGGTCACGCGATCCGGTTTGAAATCGGTTGGAGCTGCGTCCGCCGCAGCGGCAAGAGCGGGCCGAGTTGTGCCGACCAGCAGAAGCGCGAGGGCGAGAATTGAGGAAATGGTTTTCATGCGCGGGGCCGGGTCGTTGCTATTTTTTTTTGGTCGCGGCGGGCGTCGGTTTCCGCAGCTGGATCGCGACATCGTTCGTCTGCTTCGCGCCGGGCGTGCTGCGCCCGTCGGCGATAAATTGCTCGAGGAGCTTCGTGAGTCGCGCGACTTCTTCGGGGCGCTCGGCGTGGAGGTTTTTCGTTTCGGCGAGGTCGGTGCGGAGATGGTAGAGCTGCGTCGCGGGCAGACCTTTCGCCTCAGCGCTGCCGGGCGTGGGCGCGCTCCAGCCGCCGGAGTCGGCGCAGAGTTCGAGCTTCCAGTCGCCCTGCCGGATGGCGAAGGAGCCGTTGATGGAGTGATGCACCACGGCGGTGTGCAGCGGGGCGCGGTCCGTGCCGAGGAGCGCGGGCAAGATGCTCACGCTGTCTTCGCCGGCGTTGGCGGGGAGTTTCGCGCTCACGATCTCGGCGCAGGTGGCCATGAGGTCGATCAGGCAAATCGTCTGGTCGCTGCGGCTGCCGGCCTTCACACGCTCCGGCCAACGCGCGAGAAAGGGAACGCGGTGGCCGCCGTCGAAGATGTCCGCCTTGGAGCCGCGCAGATCGCCGCTCGGGAAGTGGCCCCTGGCCTGCATCTCGGGAATGCCCGCGGCTTTCGAGCAGCCGTTGTCGCTCGTGACGATGACGAGGGTGTTGCCGGCGATCCCGGCCTGATCGAGCGCGGCGAGGACTTGGCCCACGGCCCAATCGGTCGCCATCACGAAGTCGCCGTATTTTCCGATGCTGCTTTTGCCCTGCCACTCTTTGGGCGGCAGAATCGGCGTGTGCGGCGACGTGAGCGGCAGGTAGAGGAAAAATGGGCGGCCGGTCTTCGCCTCGCCACCGATAAACTCGACGGCCTTGCGCGTGAGCGTGGGCAAAACATCCACCGCCTCAAAACTCGCCGCGGCCGGGCCCGTGCGTTGCCAGGTTTTTGTCGTGGTGAGCGGCTCGGTGAAGCGGTCGTTTTCGATGAACGCAAAGGGCGGCATGTCGAGCGACGCGCTGATGCCAAAGTAGCGGTCGAACCCGCGCGTGATGGGACCGTCGGTGATTGTTGGCGACGGCTGGTCTTGGGGAATGCCCATGCCGAGGTGCCATTTTCCGATGCAGGCCGTGGTGTAGCCCTCGCGTTTCAACAACGCCGGAACCGTCAGGCGGTCCGCCGCGATGAGCGGCTCGCCGTAACCCAGCAGCACGCCGGATTGGAGGCGTGTGCGCCAGTTGTAGCGGCCGGTCATGATGCCGTAGCGCGTCGGCGTGCAAACGGAGGAACTCGAGTGCGCGTCGGTGAAAATCATCCCCTGGCTCGCCATCTTGTCGAGGTGGGGCGTGGCGATTTTTCCGCGCGTCGGGTTGAGGCACTGCACGTCGCCGTAGCCGAGATCGTCGGCGAGGATATAGACGAGGTTGGGTTTTGCGGCGACGGCGGCGGCGGCGGCGACGGCAGACGCGGCCGAAAGGAAACCGACGGTGAGCGCGAGAAGAACGCGGAGCGGGGTGCGGCGCGGCATGGGGAAACGGTCGGGCGTGGCGGGTCGTGACGAGGGCGTGGCGCAGAGACCGCGAGGCCCGGGGCGGGCGTTCAGCGCACGAGGATTTCGCGGGGCGTGGCGTCCATCTCGGCCTCCCAGGCGGCGAGTTTCCTTTTCAAGCGCTCGGTGATTTCGGGATGGACGGAGGTGAGGTTGGTGCGCTCGCCAATGTCGGCCGCGAGATTGAAGAGGAGGTCCATCGTGTTGCCGTCGTTGAGGTATTTCCAGTCGCCCTCGCGGATGGCGCGCTGCTTGCGGTTCGAGCGATCGATGCGCCAGAAAAACGTGCGCTCGCGCGGCGCGGTTGCGGCGCCGGCAGCCGAGGAGGCGGCGGCGGAGGCGTTGGTGGTGGCGGTCGTGAGGAGCGGGAGCAGATCGATTCCGTCGAGGGGCTTTTCCGTCGGCGCGGCGACGCCGGCGAGGGCGAGGAAAGTCGCGTGCAGGTCCATCGTAATGGCGGGCTGCGCGGTAATTTTTCCGCGCGGGAGTCTCGCGGGCCAACGCATGAGGCAGGGCACGCGGATGCCGCCTTCCCAGAGCGTGGCCTTGTGGTGGAAGAGGGGGGTGTTGCGCGACCAGCGCTCGCCGCCGTTGTCGCTGGAGAAAACGACGAGGGTGTTTTCGGCGAGGCCGTGGCGCTCGAGTTCGGCGAGGATTTCGCCGACGCCGCGGTCGATGCGCTCGACCATCGCGGCGTAGATCGCGCGGCTGCCGCGATACATCGTCTCCTTGGTGACGAAGGGAGTCTGCGGTGCGTCGGGCGGCTGGAACGGCGCGTGCACGGCGAGGTGCGGCACGTAGAGGAAGAACGGCTGCTTCGCGTGGTCGCGGATAAATTTCACGGCGCGCGCGTTGACGAGGTCGGTGAAGTAGCCGTCGCGTTTCACGGGCGTCAGGCCGTCGCGGAGGGCCGGCGTGCCGTCGTAGTATTTGTGGCCGTAGTAGTCGGCGTGGCCGAGGAGTTCGCCGAAGTATTCGTCGAAGCCGCGTTTCGTGGGGTTGTATTCGTCGCGGTAGCCGAGGTGCCATTTCCCGAAGGCGCCGGTGGCGTAGCCGGCGGCCTTGAGGCGGTCGGCCACGGTGACTTCGCCGAGCGGAAGGCCGAGCGCGTGGATGTCGGGCTCGGGCACCCACGCGCCGCCGACGCGCCGCCACTGCTCGACCTGATAGCCGAAGGCGAACTCGAGCCCGACGCGTTGTTGCCAACGGCCGGTCATGAATCCGGTGCGCGTGGGCGTGCAGACGGGGGCGTTGGCGTAGAAGTCGGTGAACTTCACGCCCTCGGCCGCGAGGCGATCGATGTTCGGCGTCTTCAGGTCGGGCGCGCCCATGCAGCCGAGGTCGCCGTAACCGAGGTCGTCGGCGAGGATGAAGACGATGTTGGGTTTGGCTTTCTCGGCCGCGGCCACCGCGGCAAGAGACAGGAGCAGCAGGGCCGCGAGCTTGAGACGATTGGATTTCATGGGCGCGGTGGGCGGACTACGGCAACGGGTGCTCCTTCAACAGTTCCTCGGTGTGGTAGAGCGTCATGCGGCCGGGATTTTTCGCGCGGACCTGTTGCACGTCGGCGGCCCGGATGGGCGCGGCGTCGTTGCCAAAACTGTTCCGCACAAACGTGAGCACGGCGGCGATTTCCTCGTCGTTCAACATGCCCCCGAAGGGCGTCATCGGCACCTGGCCGTCGTATTTCTTGCTGTTGACCTCGAGCGGTCCGGTGAGGCCGTAGAGTGTGAGTTTGATCAGTCGCTCGGAGTCTTCGGTGACCCACGGGCTGCCGGCGAGCGAGGGGAACGCGGGGTCGAGGCCCTTGCCGTTTGCCTGATGGCAGGTGACGCAGTGGCCTTCGCGCAGGAAAATACTCTGGCCCGCGAGGTATTGCTCCTGGCCCGCGGTGTTGAGGTGGAGGGGTGCGGGGAGTTGCGGATGCTCGGGCTTCTCGATTTCGGCGATGCCGGCGAGGCGGTTGGCGGCGGTCTTGGCGACATCCTTGCTCCAGCGATCAAGGGGTTGGGCCGCGCCAAGGGTGACGATCTTTTTTGCGGCGGTGGTGTCCGGCAACCACGACGCGGCGACGATGGCTTCGAGGCGCACGCGGCCGTGTTCATCGGCGGCGGCTTTCTCCAACAACGCGGCGTGATCGGGGATGCGGTGGGTGTTGTAGCGCAGGACACGCACGGCGGCGGCGCGGGCGTGGAAATCCAGCGAGGCGAGAAGTTCGCGGAGCAGGGACTCGTCGGCGGCGTTCATGCCCCAGGTCGTCCAGAGCGCCTCGAGTTTCGCGTGGGTGTCGGTCTGCGCGGCGGCCCATTTTTTCACGGCGGGCAGAACGGTCGCGACCGGATGATTGCGGATTTCGCGGCGCGTGCGGTAGCGCGTGCGGCTCTCGGGCTCCTTCAGGTTGTTGAGCAAAGTCGCAAGCGGCGCGCCGGCGATCTGCGCGGGCTTCACGAGCGGCCGACTCGGATAGGTGATGCGATAGATGCGGCCGTGGTTGTGGTCGCGCATGGGATCGCGGGCGTTGTGCTGCATGTGGCCGATGAGGACGTTGTGCCAGTCGATGACGTAGAGGGAGCCATCGGGCGCGAACTCGAGATCGACGGGACGGAAATTGCGGTCGGTGCTCGTGAGCAGGTCCTGGCGAAACGTGGTTTTCCAACCCGTGCCGTCGTCCTCGATCTGGTGCTGCTTGATGCCGAGGAAACCGATCGCGTTGCAGAGAATGAGATCGCCTTGGACTTCGTCGGGGAAGTGGCGGGAGGAAAT
>JBEANZ010000569.1:0-9297 GCA_041165185.1 Verrucomicrobiota bacterium
AAGGCAACCAACCGAGCGTCCGCGCGGCGGTGCAAACGTGCGTGCCCGATCCGGGCGCCCCTTTTTTGACCACCTGAAAGATCCGGCGGCCCTGCGCTGGACCGACCTCGAAAAAGGCCACCCGGTGACGCGCACGCTCGTCGTGCGCGCGCTCGACGCCGAGACCGCCGGCTTTCCATTCGTCGCGCAAGGCGCGCGCCTGCGACGCGAACGCGTCGGCCAAACCCCCGAAACCGTCGAGCTGATCACCAGCCGCGCACCGGCCGCCCTGCCCCTGGCGCAGTGGCTCGAAGCGAACATCACCCACTGGGGCATCGAGACCGGCCTGCACGCGCGGCTCGACGCCTCGCGCCACGACGACCGCTGCCGCCTGCGCGAGCGCAACGGCGTGCACCTGCACGGGGCCTTCACCCGCTGGGCCAACAGCCTCTTCGTCCACTGGCGCGAACAGCAGCCCAACGGGCGTCACCTCACCACCACCGACCACCAGACCCACTTCGGTGAAGACCACGCCCGTCGCGCAATCCTCGCCGTCACCGCCAAACGCTTCCCTTCGTGAATATGCGGTGCGGCGTAGTGATGGCGCGGTGATGGCGCTTGACGCGTCCGGAGGCCGCCGTTTACTCCGACCCTTTCCGAAATTTCCGCGTGTGAATTTCTTCCGCGCCCGTTTCACAAAACACTTCCTTCCATGGCTAATCCGAAACGCAAGCAGTCCAAACGCCGCAGCGCCAACCGCCGCGCGGCCAACGCCTTTGTCGCGCCTGAATTCGCCAAGGATCCCGTCGATGGCAGCCTCTACCGGCGCCACCGCGTCAATCCCAAGACCGGGATGTATCGCGGTCGTCAGGTGTTGACCGTCGAGGTCTGATTCGCGGCGCCCGCCACTCGCAGCCCGCGATGGTCACGCACACCGGCGCCGTCGGGCGCATCGCAGTCGATGCGATGGGCGGCGATCTTGGGCCGGCCGAAATGGTCGCGGCGGTGAAGCTCGCGCTTCAGCACGAGACCCTGCCCAACCCGATCACGCTCGTCGGCGACGAGGCGGTGTTGCGCCCGCTCGTCGCCCACGCCGGGCTCCACCTCGGGGCGCGGCTGCAGATTTTCCACGCCTCCGAGGTCATCACGATGGAGGACAAGCCCCTCCAGGCGCTGAAAAAGAAGAAGGACTCCTCGATGGTCCGAGCCATCGAGTTGGTGAAGGCCCGCGAGGCCAGCGTCGTCGTGAGCTGCGGCAACACCGGCGCGCTCATGGCGTGCGGCACGTTGCGTTTGCGCCCGATGGAGGGCGTCGCGCGGCCCGCGCTCGCGGCGATTTGCCCGCGGCAAGGCGGTCATTTCGTGCTCATCGACGCCGGCGCCAACCCCGAGGCCAAGCCGGATCACCTTGTCCATAACGCCATCCTCGGCAGCCACTATTGCCGCGTGATGCTCGGCGTGAAATCCCCCCGCATCGGCCTGATGACCATCGGCACGGAGGACGGGAAGGGCAACGCCCTCGTCTCCGAAACCAACGAGCTGCTCAAGCGCGTCGGCGCCGCCGGCATCGTCAATTACCACGGCGCCATCGAGGGCTTCCATGTGTTTGAGGAGCACGTCGACGTCGTCGTGTGCGACGGCTTCGTCGGCAACATCATGCTCAAGAGCTGGGAGTCCCTCCTCAAGTTTTTCAAGACCATGCTCCGCGAGGAGATGAACTCCAACGTCCTCCGCATGACCGGCGCGATGCTCTCCCGCGGCGCGACCAACGCCCTCAAGGAACGCATCAACCCCGAGCGCTACGGCGGCGCCCCGCTCCTCGGCCTCAACGGCAACATCCTCAAGGCCCACGGCTCCTCCAACCGCCGCGCCATCCGCAGCGCCATCCACGCCGCCGGCGAGATCATCAAGGCGGACATGAACCACCGCATCGAGACCGACATCGCCCTCGCCAACACCGCCCTCGCCGCCCTCCCGGCTTCGGCCTGACGCCGCCCCCATTTGATGCCCACCCGCTCCACCGTGATCCTTGGCACCGGCGCCTACGCCCCGCGTCGCATCCTCACCAACGACGACCTCGCCAAGACGGTGGACACCTCCGACGAGTGGATCCGCACCCGCACCGGGATCCGTGAGCGCCGCATCGCCGGCGCCGACGAAAACACCTCTGACATGGGCGTCTTCGCCGCCCGCGCCGCGCTCACCGACGCCGCCGTCGCTCCGGAGGAAATTGACCTGCTCATCGTCGCCACGTTTACGCCCGATGCCCCGATCCCCTCGGCCGCTTGCCTCGTGCGCAACAAGCTCGGCCTCCGCGCCGCCGTCGCCTGTTTCGATTTGAACGCCGCGTGCTGCGGCTTCCTCTACGCGCTCGACACCGCCTGCGCGATGGTCGGCTCGGGGCGTTATCGCCGCGCCCTCGTCATCGGCGCCGAAAAACTCTCCCCCGTCGTCGACTGGCAGGACCGCACCACCTGCGTCCTCTTTGGCGACGGCGCCGGAGCCGTCGTCGTCGGTCATTCCGATCAGCCGGATATCGGCCTCATCGGCACGTGTTTGGGCGTCGTGCCGGACAGCGAGGTGATGCTCCACATCCCGGCCGGCGGCAGCGCCTGTCCCCCGACTCTCGCGACCATCGCGGCCGGCGATCACAAAATAAAGATGAAGGGCAAGGAGGTGTTTAAGCTCGCCGTCCGCGCCATGGACGAGGCCGCCCGGGAAATCTTGGAACAACACCGCCTCCGCGCGGATCAGATTGCGCTCGTGATTCCCCACCAGGCCAACCAACGCATCATCGAGGCCATCGCCGAATACCTCGAGCTGCCGCTCGATCGCTTCTTCATCAACGTCGACCGCTACGGCAACACCTCCGCCGCCTCGATCCCGCTCGCGCTCGACGAGGCCCGCCGCGCCGGCCGCATCCGCGCCGGCGACTTCACTCTGCTCGTCGCCTTTGGGGCGGGCTTGACCTACGGAAGCGCGCTGCTTCGTTGGTGAGCGCCATTATCTCGATGCGTCTTCTCTTCGCCCGCGCGCTCCGCGCCACCCTTTTTCTCGTCTTCGCCGCCGGCGCGCTGACGACTCCCGCCCGGGCCGACCTCGTCTGGACCAAGGAGACCGGCTGGCGCGTCGAGGGCGGCGCCCTCTCCGGCCTCACCGGCGCGGAGGGCAACAAAGCCCTCGACCTCATGAACTCCGCCCGCGCGGCTGAGGACAAGGGCTCGACCCGCTCCGCGTTCAAGACCTACGAGTCCGTCGCGAAAAAATTCCCCAACTCCATCTACGCCCCCGAGGCGCTCTACCGCGCCGCCCGCCTCCACCTCGAGCGCAAGGAATACACCAAATCCTTCGACGACTACCAGCAGGTCCTCAGCCGCTACCCCAACACCAAGCGCTTCGGCGAAATCGTCGGCGAGCAATACCGTATCGCCTCCGCCCTCCTCAACGGCGCCCGCGGCCGCATCTTTTTCGGCCTGCTCCCCGGCTTCAAGAGCCGCGAAAAAGCCCTCGAATATTTCGAGACCATCCTCGGCAACGCCCCCTACAGCGACTACGCGCCCCTCGCGCTCATGAACATCGCCAAGGGCCACCAGCTCCTCAAGCAGCCCGAAAACGCGATGGATGCCCTCGATCGCATGATCAACAACTACTCGCAGAGCCTGCTCGCCCCCGACGCCTACCTCAAGCTCGCCCAGGCCCACGCCACCCTCGTTGACGGTCCCTATTACGATCAAGGCTCCACCAAGGAGGCTATCACCTACTTCACCGACTTCATGCTCCTCTTCCCCGGCGACACCAACATCGCCGCCGCCGAAAAAGGCCTCGATGGCATGAAGACCATGCTCGCCGAAAGCAAAATGAAGATCGGCGATTTCTACTTCTACAAACGCAACAACTTCACCGCCGCCCGCGTATTCTACAACGAGGCCATCACCGCCTACCCCGACTCCCCGATCGCCGCTCGCGCCAAGCTCCGGCTCGCCGACGTCGAGGCCAAGGCCGCCGGCAAGAAGATCGCGCCGCAGGGCAAGGCCCCGGGCGACGAGGCCCCGAAGAAAAAACGCTTCTGGCTGTTCTAGCCGCGCGCCGGAGAACGACCCGCTTCCACTCGTGCCGCGCGTGACGTCTATTTTCCCGTCCGCCCGGCGACGGCCGTTTGCTCCGTTTGCGGCTCTGGTGTTCGCGTGCGTCGCGGCGTTCACCGTGGCCGGCTGCGCGCGTTACCAACTCGGCACCGGCGCGAAACTCTCCTTCCGCACGCTCTACGTCGCGCCCGTCGATAACCGCACCGCCCTTCCGCAGGCCCGCGAAATCATCACCGCGGCAATCCGCTCCGCCGTCACGCACGACGCCCGCCTCACCCTCGTCAACTCCGCCGCCGAGGCCGACGCCACGCTGCGCGTCGTGCTCGCCGACTTCCGCCGCGATGTCGCCTCCGTCCGCGAAGGCGACACCGGCCTCGCTCGCAAGTTCAACCTCACGCTCACCGCCGGTTGCACGCTCCACGACAACCGCGCCGGCGGCCGCGACCTGTTCGAGCGCCGCCCGGTGAGCGCCGTGCGCGAGGCCTTCACCGACAGCGGCCAGCTCCAGTCCGAGTATCAGGCCGTCCCGCTGCTCGCGGAGACGCTCGCCGGAAAAATCCTCCACGCCGTCACCGACGTGTGGTGAGTCACCGATCTTCGGCTACGCGGACCAAGTGCCGACACGCTGGCGGCGTGGACTCGGAAGTTCGATTGCAGGTTTTCACGTGGGGCGAAGGCGCGCCCCCATGCCGAAGCCCGGCATCTACCGCCGCAACTTCAGCAGCCGCTCGCCCGCCGCGTGGAGCGTGGCGGGTTTCTTGGCGAAGTTGAGCCGGATGTAGCGGTGCTCGGGGTGCGCGAAAAAACTCGAGCCGGGCACCGGCGCCACGCCGATTTCGCGCGTCATCCAGTGGGCGAACTCCACGTCGCTCGCGGAGCCAAACGGCGAGATGTCCACCATCACGAAGTAGGCGCCCTCCGGCCGCGTGTAGGCGAGGCCGGTTTGATCGAGGTAGCCGAGGAGGATTTCGCGCGAGCGGTCGTATTCGGCTGCGAGGCCGGCGTAATAGCTCGCGGGGAAATTCAGCGCGGTGACGACGGCGTGCTGGAGCGGCGCGGCGGCGCCGACCGTGAGGAAGTCGTGGACCTTCCGCGCCTGCGCGATGATTTCCGGGGCGGCGTGCACGTAGCCGATTCGCCAGCCGGTGATGGCGAAGGTTTTTGAGAGCGAGGAGCAACTGAGCGTGCGGCGCGCCATGCCGGGGAGCGTGGCAAAGTAAACGTGCTCGTGCGGAGGAAACACGATGTGTTCGTAAACTTCGTCGGTGAGCACGAACACGTCGAATTCCTCGGCGAGCGCGGCGATTTGCAGCAGCTCGGCTCGCGTGAACACGCGGCCGCACGGGTTCGAGGGATTGCAGAGCACGAACGCCTTCAGCCCGCCCGCAAACGCCGCGCGCAGCTCCGCCGGATCGAAGCGGTAGTGGGGCGGGTGGAGCGGCACGTGGATCGGCGTCGCACCCGAGAGGATCGCGTCGGCGGCGTAGTTTTCGTAGAACGGCGAGAAGAGCCCGACCTTATCGCCGGGATCGGCGACGGTCATCATGGCGACCATCATCGCCTCGGTGGCGCCGCAGGTGACGACGAGTTCGCGGTCGGCGTCGACGGGCACGCCGGTGCACCGGGTGAGCTTGGCGGCGAGCGCGGTGCGCAGTTCGGGCGCGCCCCAGGTGACGGCGTATTGGTGGCGGCCGGCGTCCATCGCATCCTTCGCGGCCTGCACGAGCGCGGCGGGCGGATCCCAGTCGGGGAAACCCTGGGCGAGGTTGATCGCGTTGTGGCGCGCGGCGACGCGCGACATTTCGCGAATGAGCGATTCGGTGAAGCGCGTGGTGCGTCGCGAGGTCGTGGGCACGGGTCAGGGGACTTTCAGTTCGGTGCCGATCTTGAGCGGCGTGGTCGCGGTCGGGAGCACGGCGCGGTTGGCGGCGACGAGGGCGTCGACCGTGACCGAGTATTTTCGCGCGAGCGCGTAGAGCGAATCGCCGGCGGCGACGGTGTGCTTGCGCGTCGTGGCCGGTGTGCGGGCGGGCGGCGTGGCCAACGCGATCGATGGCGGTGGCTGGGCGGAGGGGTGGAGGAGGGGCGCGGGGGCGATGGGCGGCGGAGTCGCGCCGGGCGGCGGCAGGGCGAGGACATCGGTCGAGCCGCGCGTGACACGGATCACGGGCTGTGTGGTGCCGGTGCGCAGGGAGTCGAGTTCGGCGCGGAGTTCGGCGTTCTGGCGTTGGAGGCGATCGTTTTGTTCGCGCAGGCCGAGGAAGGCAGACTGGTCCTCGAGCGGGCGGCCCGGAAGCGAGGCGGCGTATTCGCGGCGCGCGGTCTCGATGAGGCCCTCGACGAGTTTCACCTGCTTCGGATCGGGTTGGAGCCGGAGGTAGCGGCGCAGGTGGTGGATGGCCTCGACGGGATCCTTGGCGCGGAGGAGGTTGCCGACCTCGAGATGGGAGTCGCGGGAGCGTTGGTCGCCGCGGCGCTCGATGACCTCGAGAAACGCGGCGAGCGCCTCGGCGTCGCGGCCCTGGCGCTGGAGGCGTTGCCCAAGCCGGAAACCGGAATCGTCGATCTCCGCGCCGGGCGTCGCGCCACCCCGCGCGCCGCAGCCCGCCCAAAGCAGGGCGAGGCACGCGAGCGACCGAAAAAAGTGTTGGCGGACAGTCATGTGGCGGGAAAAGGAATTGAACGGACCTTCGTCGGGCGTAACTTCCGCGACTCGCCTTGCGACTCAAATCCTAAATGGCCCTGCACCCAACCAAAGCCCTCGCCCGCGCGCGCGCCTGCATTCGCATCGAGCGCGCGGCGCTGGCCGACACGGCGCGGGGGCTCGGGGCGGAGTTCGTGGCGACGGCGCGCGAGGTCGAGGCGGTCGCGGCGCGCGGCGGAAAACTGATCTTCAGCGGCGTCGGCAAGTCCGCCCACATCGCGCAAAAAATCGCCGCGACCTTCAACAGCACCGGCGTCGCCTCATGTTTCCTCGACGCGACGCAGGCGCTGCACGGCGACCTCGGGCTCTGCGCCGAGGGCGACCTCGCGTTTGTGTTAAGCAACAGCGGCCAGTCCGACGAGGTGCTCCGCCTCGTGCCAATGTTGAAACGCTTCGGGTTGAAAATCGTCGCGTTCACCGGCTCCGCCGACTCCGACCTCGCGCGCGGCGCGGATTTTCGCCTGCTCTACCGCGTGCGCCGCGAGGCGTGCCCGCTCGAACTCGCCCCCACCGCGAGCACGACGGCGGCCCTCGCGCTCGGCGACGCCCTCGCGATGGTGCTGCTCGAGGCGCGCGGCCTCACGCGCGACGACTTCGCGAAATTCCACCCCGCCGGCAACCTCGGTCGCGTGCTCCTCCTGCGCGTGCGCGACATCATGCGCACCGGCGACCGCCTGCCGGTCGCGGCCGACACCATCTCGATGCAGGACGCCATCCTCGCAATGACGCGCGCGAAGAGCGGCAGCATCGCGCTCGTCGCGAAAAAATCCGGCCGCCTCGCCGGCATCCTCACCGACGGCGATTTCCGCCGCAGCGCCCTTAGCGGCCCGGATTTCCTCGCGCAACCCGTCGCCCGCTTCATGACCCGCACTCCCAAGACGATCCGCGATCTCGCGCTCGGCGTCGACGCGCTGCGCCTGTTCGAGGCCCACAAGATCGACGATCTCATCGTGCTCGATGCGCGTGGCCGGCCTGTCGGACTCATCGACGGGCAGGACCTGCCCAAATTGAAAATCGTGTGAAGCCCCCGCTCCGCATCGGTGTCGCCGGGATGGGCGGCTTCGCCGGCTCCCATCACCAGGCCATCGCGAAACTCGAGGAGCGCGGTCGCGCCCGCCTCGTCGCCACCTGCGATCCGCGGGCGGGGGAGTTTGCGGTGCAATGCGAGGCGTGGAAATTCGCCGGCCGCGGCGTGCGCGTCTTCGACGATTTCCGCACGATGCTCGAGGCGACGCATCGCGAGCTCGACTACGTCGTCGTCCCCACGCCGATCAACCTGCACGCGGAGATGCACGCGGCGGCGACCGCGCTTGGATTGCCCGTCTATCTCGAAAAACCGCCGACCCTCGATCACCTCGAACTCGAACGGATGATCACGGCCGATCGGCGCGCCCGGAAATCCTCGCTCGTCGGTTTCAACTTCATCGTCGAAAAAGCGCGGCTCGCGCTGAAGGAGCGGCTGCTCGCGGGCGAGTTTGGCGCGGTGCGCGCGGCGACGCTCAGCGCCTTGTGGCCGCGGCCCGCGAGTTATTTCACCCGCAACAACTGGGCCGGTCGCCTCCTGATCGACGGGCGCATCGTGGCGGATTCGTGCCTCGGCAACGCGATGGCGCACTTCGTCCACAACCTCCTCTTCTGGGCCGGCGCCGACGGGCTCGCGAGCTGGGCGCAGCTCGCCGCCGTGCGCGCCGAGCTCTATCGCGCGCACGCCATCGAGGGCGCGGACACGTTTTTCGTGGAGGCCGACTCGACGACCGGCGTGACCTTGCGCTGCGCGCTCTCCCACGCGTGCGCGGGACCGAGCACGCACCTCGAGGTCGTGCTCTGCGAAAAGGCCGCGCTGCGCTACGCCGTCGGCAAGCAGATCGAAATCCGGTGGAACGACGGGCGCGTCGAGCGCATCGAGGCCGAGCCGTTTGACGCCCTCGCGGAAAACCACCTCGAGTTCCAGGCCTACCTGCGCGGCGAGCGCGACCGCCCGGCGACCACGCTCGTGGATTCGCGCCCGTTCGTCGCCCTCAACGATCTCGCCTACGTGTCGAGCGCGCGCATCGCGCCGATCCCGGCGGCGTTGCTGCGGCCGGTGCGGGACGAGAAGGAGCAGAAGGATTATTTCGACGTGGCCGGCCTGCTCGCGGCGCAGGAAAAATTCCTGACGCGCGGCGTCTGGCCCGGCGCGGACGGCTGGGAGCGCGAGACCGGCGCGGTGGCGACGCCCGCCGACCTGCCGCGCTTCGCCGACACCGTGCGCGCGATGGCGGCCAAGTAGCCCGCGCGACGCGGACGCGCGAAAAACGTAATAGCCCCCGGCGCCGCGTGCCGCCCACTTTACTTGCGCGGCGAATCGGCCAACTTCGCCGCACCATGCCCACGCCCGCTTTCGTTTACCAAGATCCGTTTCCGCTCGGGACCGACGAGACCGAGTATCGCCTGCTCTCGATCGAGGGCGTGAGCACGGCCGAGTTCGCCGGGAAGGAGATCCTGCGCGTCGCGCCCGAGGCGCTGGCGTTCGTTACGCAGCAGGCGTTT
>JBEANZ010000570.1:0-8906 GCA_041165185.1 Verrucomicrobiota bacterium
TGGGCGACAACACGTGGGCGCTCGGGCTCGGCGCGCTGTTGCCGAAGTGAGTTGGCCGGGCGCCGCACGCGCCGATGTTCACGGCGCGGCCCGATCGGACGGGGCGGCGGGGGCGCGAGCGGCCTTGGCGGTCGCCGCCGCGCGCACGCGCGCGATTTTGCGCAGCGCCGCGCGGGCCGCGAAGTAAACCACCGTCACCCAGACCGGCGCGATGATCAGCCAGACCACGAAGGCGTGAAAAACCATCCGCCCGAACCGGTGGGCAAACTGCGACGGCTCGTGCACCAGCAACTGCCACATCGCGTCGAGCGAGTTCTGCCCGCCGACGGCGGCGTCGGGCGTGCCGAAGAGCCGCGCGCCCCAGTAGAAATAAGCCGGGATGAGGGCCAGATGCAGCGGCGTGCAAAGCACGTTGATCATTTGGATGATCGGCTGGTTGAGCCGGAGGACGACCCCGGCGAGCAGGCACAGCCACATCGTGCCGACGAAGGGGGAGTTCGCGAGCACGCTGCCGACGGCGAGGGTGAGCGCGATTTTCTCCGGGGTGATGCCCTGTTTGACCTGCGCCAGGATCGGGTCGAGCACGCGGCGCTGCCAAAACGTGCGCGGCGGCGCGGCGGGGACGGGCGAGGGGGCGGACACGGCGGGCACGGTGAGCGGTGTTTCGCGCGATGGAAAGCCGCCGTTGCGGAAAACACGCCGTCGGCCGCACGTCCGCGGGAAACGAGGCTCGACAACGGTTCCGCCCCCGCCGCACCGTGCCGCCGCCATGCGCCCCGGCCCCGTCCCCGTTTTTTTCCGCCGCGTTTTCCTGATGGCGCTCGCGCTCGCCGCCTCGCGCCTCGACGCGCTCACGATCATCCCGGTGTTCGACAGCACGATCACCAGCGATCCGAATTCGGCCGCCATCCAGAGCGCAATCAACCAGACGATCGCGACCTACCAGAACACGTTTTCCACGCCGATCACGGTGACGATCACGTTTCAGGGCACGAACAGCGGCCTCGGGATGAGCAGCAAGCTGGTTTACGGCGTCACGTATTCGAGCTTCCGCACCGCGCTGCAAAATTCCGCGACGACCGCCAACGACACCCTCGCGCTCAACTCGCTGCCCACCGGCTCGCTCAATCCCGCGACCGGCGGTTCGACGATGGTCCTCACCGGCGCGAACCTCGCCGCGCTCGGCTACGGCGGCAGCTACGTCTCCGGCGGCACGATCAGTCTCAACACCTCGTTGATGAACCTCAATCGCACCTCCATCGACCCGGCGAAATACGACATCTTCGCCATCGCGGCACATGAGATCAACGAGGTGCTCGGCTTCGGCTCCGCGATCGGCCAGAGCGGGTTGCCGGGGCCATTGCCGCAGGATCTGTTTCGTTTCACCTCGGGCGGGAGCCGCACGTTTACGACGAGCGGGGACGACGCGTATTTTTCCATCAACGGCGGTTCGACGCAGCTCGCGCGGTTCAATCAAAACGGGGCGGGCGACTACGGCGACTGGTGGAGCCTCGGCGGCCACACCGCCGGCGTGCAGGACGCCTTCGGCACGGCCGGGGCGACGCCGAACCTCGGCATCGAAATCACCGCGCTCGACGTGATCGGCTACACGCTCGTGACGGCGGCGGTGCCGGAGCCGGCGGCGGTGGCGGCGTGGATGGCGGCCGGCGCGCTCGGGGTCGCGGGGTGGCGCCGGCGGCGCACGGCGCGCGCGGCGTCAGGCGCGGATCGGGTTCACTGAACCGTGGGCGGGCGAGGGAGTGCGCGGCACGCCTACGCCTTCGCGAGGCAGCAGTGCTTGAATTTTTTGCCGCTGCCGCAGGGGCAGGGATCGTTGCGGCCGACGCGGGCGGCGGCGGCCTTCAGCGGCGCGGGCCCCTGGCGAATCGAGCGCGTGAACAGCCACTGCCCGTCGATGCGGTGAAACTCGGATTTCTCCGCCATCGCGTGCTCGCCCTGCTCGTCGACGAAAAAGGCGGTGAAGTCCACGAACGCGGTGTCGGGGTTCGCGCCGGGCTCGTGGGCGTGGATGACGAGCCGCGTCCAGCCGAGCGTCGACGCGTCGGCATCCTCGTGAAACGGCAACCGCGACGAGGCGCGATAGGTGCGGTGGAGATAGCGGTAGTCGCGCGCGACGTGCGCGGTGAACCGCGAACGCATCAACGCCTCGGCGGTCGCGGGGCGCTGCGTGCCGGCGAGCAACGGGCCGCAACAGGCCTCGAAATTCACGCCACTCCCGCAGGTGCAGGGCTGGCCGGAATGCGGCGCGGAGAGGGCGACGGGCGTGGACGGAGTGGCGGTCATGGGCGGAGGCGTAGCGGCGAGGCGGCGGCGGACGCGAGCGGAAACTCGGGGCCGCGCGATTTCAGCCCAAGCCGGAACGAGGTGGTTGAACCGCGAATGGACGCGAATCGACGCGAATAAGAACCCACGCGGCGCGCGTTATTTGATTCCTCGCGGATTTCCACTCGCTGACGCTCGCAGCTACCCGTGGGCGTGCACGCGGAGGGTGGCGTCGGCTCGCTGGCGCTCACCGCTACCCTGCAACGAAACTTCCGCACTGTCGCTCCTCCAGGGCGGCTTTCCACCCACTTAGCCGGAACGATGCAGAAAGAAACCACAGATGGACACAGATAGACACAGATTCAGAGGAACCTACGTCGCAGCGGGTGAGTTACCGCCAGACTCCGTTTGGTGCGGACGGAGAGGTCTCATGTATGAACAGGAATTCCTCCGGCCATCTGTGTTCATCTGTGTCCATCTGTGGTTAGACTGAATCGTTCCGGCTTAGGACTGCGAAGAATCCGGGTTCTTCGCTGTTTCCAGTGAGTCGAAGGCCGCCCGCTCAGGAGCTCCCAATCCTCGGCAGCTACCCATCGGAAACAGCGAGGAACCAGAATCCGTTATTTTTTCCCGAGCGAAAAGATTTTCGCGGCGGACTTGTCCTTGAGCGCGGCGGGGTTGGCGCGGAGGGCGGCTTCCTGCTGCGCGACGTAGCCGAAGCTCGTTTCGATTACCTGGCCGAGGAGGTAGTTTTCCAAATCGGTGGCGCTCGGGACGCCGAGCATCGCGGCCATCGGGCCGGCTTTCGCGGCGAGGTCCTTGGCGTGCGCGGCGGTGGCGTTGCTGGCGATGGCCTGATTGACGAGCGGGATGAGTTTGGTGCGGAGCGCGGGCTCGGCGGTCTTGCGCAGGAGCTTCGTCGCGGAGCCGGGTGCGCCGGCGGCGAGCGCGGCGGCGTCGTCGAGCGTGAGGGTTTTCAACGAGTCCTTGAGGACGAGCGCGGCCTGCGGGGCGACGCTCGTGGCGGCTTGGTTGAGCGAGGCCTTGAAGCCGTCGAGCGCGCCGGACTGGTTGGCCTTCACGAGGAGGGTCTGGAGCTTGGCCATCGAGGCGGGGCCGGTGAGTTGAAACGCGCCCGGCTTCGCGAGCTCGGTCGCCGCGAGATCGACGGCGGTGCCGAGGCCGCTTTTCACGCCGTTGAGGACCTGCGGCTGCGTGAGGCCGGTGGCCTTCAGCAGCTCGGCGAGGCCGGCGATGGTCGCGGCGGGCGTGGTGGCGGCGGCAGGTTTCGCGGGTTCGGCGGCGAGAAGGCTCGAGGCGAAAAACAGCGAGGTGAGCGCAGGGAGCGAGCGGCGGGCGAGGTGCATCGGGCGAGGGAGCGCCAATGCGCGGACGACGACAAGTCCGAAGGCGGACGGGAAACGCCGAGGCGAGTGAGCGGGAGCGGCGGTGGCCGCGCGGTGGGCGGGAGTGTTGGCGCGAGCGCGCGGGAGCGCGGCGTCGCGTGAGGCTTCGGGGACCAACCAGCACGGGCGCGGAAACCACGCGCCACGGGGGCGCGGCTACTGCACGCGCTTCACGGTGATCCAGGCGCCGGCGTGGGCGAGGCGCCAGTAGCCGTTGGCGGACTGGTAGATTTCGACCTCGGCGTTTTGCGCGGGCGGGAGTTCGTAGGTTTCCGTGCCGGTCTGGCGCCAGACCTGGCCGTCGGTGAGCGCGAAATACGTGCCGCCGCTCCAGCCGCGAAACTCGCCGACGACGGTGGCCTTGAAGCGGGGGCGCGGGGCCTCGTCTTGTTTGCGGGTGAGGGAGTCGAGGGTGCGGGCGACGAGGCCGGGGTCGGATTTTTTCCGGTAGTCCGCGACGGCGGTGGCGGCGGCTTTTTTTTCCGCCTCCTGCGCCTTGGCGGCGGCCTGTTGCTCGGCGGCGCGGAGGGCGAGCGCGGCTTTCTCCTCGGCGGCGCGGGTTGCTTGCGCGACGGCCTGCTGGACGGCGGCGGTTTTTTCGCCGCGGGAGTAGGCGGCGACGGCGGCGTCGAGCGCGGCGAGTTGCGCGGGCGTGAGCGCGGCGAGGCCGAGGCGGTCGCGCTCGGCGGGGGTGAGGGTGCCGGAGAAGGGGGCGGGCGCGTCGGCGGCCGAGACGAACGCCGCGAGCGAGACGAAAACCAAGCCGGCGCGGGCGATGCGATTCATGCGCCGGAACGTAATGGCAGCGGCTCGCCGCGCCAGAGCGAAAAGCCGCGGCGTCAAACGCGCGAATGACGCGGGGGGCGCTTGGGCGTGCGGTGAGGCGGTTGACGGGGGCGCGACGAGCAGCGCGGGGAAAACGGCGTCGGACCGCCGCCTTCCAAGAAGAGGTTCTTCGCTGTTTCCAGTGGGTCGAAGGCAGCCCGTTCGGAAGCCCCGAAGGGCCGAAAGGCGATAGCCCAAGGCAACGCCCCAGGCTTTCAGATCGGAAAAATATCTTCGCTCTGGAGGGGCGACACCCGTGTCGGGTTTCGCCCTTTCAGGGCTTGGATTCTTTTGTGGACGTTTCCCAGGGCGTTGCCCTGGGCTTTCAACTTTTCGCCCCCTCGGGGCTCCCAATCCTCGGCAGCTACCCACGGGAAATTGAGAAAAAACCCAAAAAAAACGCCCGCTGCGGCGAGGCGGCGGGCGTGGGAATCAGAATCGTCTCCGATTAGAATTTACGTGAGAGCGAGACATACCAGAAGCGGCCTTCCGAGCTGTAGAGGAAGCCCGGGTAGCCGGTGGAGTTGCCGCCGCTACCGGAGGAGAAGGGCGGATCCTTGTCGAAGAGGTTGCGCACGCCGACGCTGAGCTTGGTGTCCTTCAGCCAGGCGCCGAGCTTGTCGTGGAAGTTGTAGCCGGCCTGGGCGTCGAAGATCCAGGTGGACTTGACCTTGAAGGGGTCGCCGTTGGCGTCGAAATCGTCGAAGCCGTCGGTGTAGTTGGTGCCGAGGAGCGCGTTGACGCCCTTGTAGGTCCAGTTGATTTGGGCCCGGCCTTTCCATTTTAGGTAGCCTTCGTTGCCGCCGGTGCCGGAGCCGGTGTCCTGACCGACGAGTTCGACGAGGGGCGCGCCGGGGACGCTCGATTGGCGGTAGGACTGGAGGCGGGACCAGATGGTCTGAAATTCGTAGCGGCCGGTCGAGTCGGTCTTCAGGCTGTAGTTGGCGGAAATGTCATAACCCTTGGCGATGGTCTTGCCGACGTTGAAGAAGACGGAGTTGACGACGCGGATGGTGCGGTCCGGGAAGAGGACGACGCTCTCGCCGGGGAGGAGGCCGCCGGGGAAGGCGGTGCCGGCGGCATCGCGACCGAAGAAGCGGTTGACGGTATTCTGGTAATTGCCGGAGACGGTGCCCTCGCGGTCGGCGCGCCAGTAGTCGAAGCCGAGGGTGAGGCCCTTGAGGGACTTGGCGTTGGGCGACCAGAGGATGCCGGCGTTGAGATACTTGGTCTTCTCGGACGTGAGGCGGCGGTTGCCGGCGATGGTGACGTCCTGCTCGGGCTCGAAAACGGGCTTCCGAGTCGTGGCATCGATCAGGGTCGGGTGGGTGATCGGGGTGAGGCCGGAGGTGGGCGTGGAGAACAGCTCGTAGAGCGAGGGTTGGCGGAGGCCCTTGGACCAACTGGCGCGGATGGCGACAGTCTCGTCAATGGGCTGCCAGCGGAGGCCGACCTTGGGCACGGTGACGGACTGCTCGCTGGAGAGGAAGCGCTCGTGGCGAACGGAGACGTTGCCCGAAAGGTCGTGCGCACCGGGAGCGCGGCGAACGAGGGGCACCTGACCCTCGGCAAAGACGCCGAAGATCTTGCGCTGGCCTTGCGTGGTGGCGGTGGGCGAGCTGCCGATGAGGTCGCCGGTCGCCGCGTAGGGATCAGGGAACTGGTTCAGTTGCTCGTGACGGATTTCGGCGCCGGTGGCGAAGCCGACGGGGCCACCGGGGAGTTCGAAGAGGTTGCCGGTCGAGATGACGGTGGCGAGGGTGTTGAGCTTGGACTCGTTGACGTCCTTGGTGGTGACCTTGGCGGCGCCGACGACGCGTTCGTTGTTCGGGATCGAGACCTTGTAGTAGCCGAAGGGATTGTAGGGCGTGGTGGTGCCGAGGAAGTCGGCGCTACCGGGTTGGAAGAAGGAGTCGTTGGCGTTGACGAGGCGGTTGAAGCGCGACGAGGAGACGAGGGTGTTGCGGGAGGTGTCGCGGATGGCGGAGTGGCTGTAGTAGGCATCGAAATTCCAACTGCCCATCACGTTTTGGGCCTTGAGGCCGGTGGTGAGGAGGAGGGCGTCGGTGGAGTTGCGGAAGATGCGGTTGCCAAACTCAGCGAGGCGGGCGCGGGTGCCGCCGGTGATGTCGATGTTGAACGGGTTGAAGGGATTGAAAGCCCCCGCGACGGCGGCCCGGCCGGTGCGGCCGGGGATCGCGAGCGGGGTGGTGGTCCGCGCCGGGATGACGAGCTCGGTGCCGCTGCCGGAGAAGTTGCCGGTGGCGGAGGGGGCGAGCTGGTTCTCGGTGTTCGCGTTCTGGTAGTTCACGTCGAGGTAGACCTTGACGTTGTCGGTGTCGAAGACCTTGCGGTCGGCGAACGCGAAAACGCCGCGGTTGTCGCGGCGCGGGTAGGACATCGAGTATTCGTTGAAGTTAAACGTGGACGGGCGGCCGGTGCCGACGCGGTAGGTGTTGGCGGCGGTGAGGCCGTTGTTGTTGGTGTTGGCCTGCGAGGAAACGAAGATCGTCGTCGCGGCGGCCTGCGCGGGGGTGAGCGTGATGCCAGCGGCGATGGCGGCGGCGGGCGTGATCTGGAGGTTGAGCGGGCTGGCGTTGGAGCTAAGGAACGGCGGGATCTCGGAGTAGGCGCGGTCCTTGTTGAAGATGGCGTTGCGCTTGTAGTAGTTGAAGCCGACGAGGGCGCTGGCCTTGTCGGTCTGCGCGCCGGTGATCAGCGAGGCGGTGAACTCGGAGGAATCCTTCCGGGTGGTGTTGCCGTAGTTGACCATGACCTCGGTGCCGTCGATGCCGCGACGGAGCTTGATGTTCACCACGCCGGCGACGGCATCGGCGCCGTAGATGGCGGAGGCGCCGTCCTTGAGGATTTCCACGCTGTCCACGGCGGAGAGCGGGATGGAGTTGAGGTCGACAAACGCCGTGGTGCCGCCGACGCCGACGGGGTAGTTGGCAACGCGGCGACCGTTGATGAGGACGAGCGTGGCCTCGGGCCCGAGGCCGCGCAGCGAGATGGAAGTGGCGGCGGGGGTGAAGCCGGTGGCGTTGTTGGAGATGGGGACGGAGCCACCGTTGGAGACGGTGATTTTCTGGAGCAGTTCGGAGACCGTGGTCTGGCCCGACTCGTCGATCGACTTCTTGTCGATGCGGACGACGGGCGAGATGCCGGCGTTCACGGAGGTTTCGTTGGTCGGGATGTAGGAGCCCGTGACGACAAACGTCTCTAGCTTCTGCGGATCCTCTTTCTTGGCGGGGGCCTGAGCGCGGGCAGGCGCCACGAGGGCGACGGCGAGGCCGCCAGATAGCGACAAAGCCAGCGCGAGCTGACGGGTGCGGTAGTTCATGGTTTCTTTGTTGGGTTGGGGGTGGATGTTGTTGTGAACAACCAATGCGGCGACCGTCGGTCGCTTTATGGTGGGGATAGGCAGGCCACGCGTTTTCGGCCGCGCAAGCGAAATGAGACGACTTTGTTACAATCCGCGACGGGCACCGCCCGGCGGTCCGACGGCGCGAGGCTGGCACGCGACGGGGATCCGCGCGGATTCGGCGGGCATGAGGGCACCGCAAAGCACCCCGGGCGCATCGTGGTGGCACCCGATTTTCGGCGGGGCCCGGGACCCCGCCTCACCACGCCAATGTGCTCACTCCGGCAGGGGCCGGCCCTTGGTTTCAGGGAGAAACGGCAGCACGAGCAACCCGAGCAGGTAGATGCCAGCGAGCCAGCACGCGGCGTCGCGGAACGCGCTGAGCTGCGCATCCGCCTTCGCGGCGGCGTCGGCCGTCGCCGGCAGGAGCGCGACGGCTTTTTCACCGAGCGATTTTTGCAGCGCGCCGAGAGTGAGCGGGCCGGTGGCGGCGATGAAGCGGCCGACGTTGTAACAGAAACTCACGCCCGTGCTGCGCAGGCGCGTTGGGAACAGCTCCGGCAGGTAAATCGCAAAGCCCGCGAAGAGCCCGAGCTGGAAGAAGCCCATCACCGCCGACATCCAGATATCCGCCTTCGTCTGAAAATTCCGGAAGAAGAAAATCGTCGCGGCAAACGCGGCGACAAACCCGCACGCAAACACGATCTTCCGCCCGTAGATGTGCGCCAGTTTCGAAAACGCGATCATGCCGAAAAACGCGCCGAGGTTTTGCACGATGAGGTTCGCCGCCATCCACCACTGTGTGGCGGCGACGAGCTGCTCCGGCGGGAGGTTTTGCGCGCGCAACGCCTTCCCGATCGCGGGCACGACGAGCGAGCCGCTGAAAAAGCCCACGCCCCACAACCCGACCACGCCCGCCACGCACAGGATCATCCCGCGGATCGCGGGGGTGCGCCACTGCGCCTCGCCGAAGAGGCTCGCGTAGCTGCCCATCGCCTTGCCGCCGACCTCGCGGCTCGCCGCCCGCG
>JBEANZ010000571.1:0-9260 GCA_041165185.1 Verrucomicrobiota bacterium
TTCGCCGCCACCGGGTCCGCCGCGAGGTCGTGGCCCGCGATGCGCACCGTGCCGGCGCTGGCCGGGATGATGCCCGCGAGGCAACGCAGCGTGGTGGTCTTGCCCGCGCCGTTGGGGCCGACGAGGCCGAGCACCTCGCCCGCACGCACCGCGAACGACAGCTCCCGCACCGCCGTGAATTCCCCGTAGCGTTTCGCCAAGCCCGTGACCTCGATCATGGGTGCGGACGCTACGGCCCGCCCCCCGCCCGGCAAGCCTCGCCCGGGAAATCGTGTAACCCATTCCGGGCTTGCCCGTCTAGCCGGCCGTCGCCCTATTCCGGGCGTCTGTTAGTCCCAACCCATAACCCAACCTCGGAACCCGTTCCGAACCAGTCGATATGAAATCCACGTTCAAAGTTATCCTCACCGCCCTCGCGCTCAGCGCCGTGGCGTTCGTTTCCACCGCCTCGGCCCAAGAAAAGGGCAAGGGCGGCGGCAAAGGCAAAGGCGGCGGCATGACCGTCGAGACCATCGAGCAGGCCGTCGGCTCGCTCAGCGCCGACCAGAAAACCAAAATCGAGGCCATCATCGCCAAGTCGCGCGAGGCCATGAAGTCCGCCGGCGAAGACGCCGACAAGCGCCGCGAAGCCGGCGCCGCTTCCCGCAAGGACATCCGCGCCGTCCTCACCGCCGAGCAGCAGGCGAAGTTCGACGCCATGCCCACCGGCGGTAAGAAGAAGAACTAAGGAATTCAGGAACCCGCCCCTCGCCTGAGGGGCTGATGCAGACCGCCGCGGCGCAAAGCCGCGGCGGTCTTTTTTTTGGCCGCGCGATCCCGACGCGGAGTCGCGGGTCGACGCGGCGCCGTTTGTTTTCCCCGCCGGGCGCGCCTTGCAGCTCGCGAGAAAATCGTCCCCGCCGCACCTCTCCGCCTCCCACGCGTCCGCCCGCGCGTGTGCTTTCCCTTCGACTCCGCCCGCTCGCCGCGCAGCGTGCCGCGATGCCCGAACAACGACGCGTGGTAATCATCGGCGGCGGCGCCGCCGGATTTTTCGCCGCCATCGCGTGCGCCGAGACGCTCGGCCCGCGCGGCACTGTCACGCTTTACGAAGTCACCGCCAGCCCCCTCGCCAAGGTCCGCGTCTCCGGCGGCGGTCGCTGCAACGTCACCCACGCGTGCTTCGAGCCGCGCGAGCTCGTCAAAAACTACCCGCGCGGCGGTCGCGAACTCCTCGGCGCCTTCCACCGCTGGCAACCCCGCGACATGATCGCGTGGCTCGCCGAGCGCGGCGTGGAAACGAAAACCGAGGCCGACGGCCGGATGTTTCCCGTCACCGACGACTCCGCCACCATCGCCGAGTGCCTCCTCGCCGCCGCCGAGAAAGCCGGCGTGCGCGTCGTCACCAGCCTCGGCGTGCGCACGGTCGAGAGCAGCGCGGGCCGTCGCCCCGCGCCCGCCCCGACGCCCGCACTCGCGTCCGAGGGCGCGCCGGACGGCGAGCGCCCACCGGCCGAGCTCGCCACGCCGGCGCCGACGCCGCGACCGGAAAACTCCTTCTGGCTCACGCTCACCGACGACACCCACGTCCGCTGCGAACGCCTCCTCCTCGCGACCGGCGGCAACCGCTCCTCCGTCGGCTTCGCGCTCGCCGAGAAACTCGGCCACACCATCGCGCCCCTCGTGCCGTCGCTCTTCACGTTTCACCTCGACGACCCGCGCCTCATCGGCATCTCCGGCGTCTCTGTCGAGCGCGCCGCCGTCGCCGTGCCCGGCACCAAGCTCCGCACCGCGGGCCCGCTGCTCGTCACGCACTGGGGCCTCAGCGGCCCGGCCGTGTTGAAACTCTCCGCCTGGGGCGCCCGCGAACTCGCCACCGTCGGCTACGAATTTCCGTTGCTCGTCAACTGGTCCCCGCCGCACACGCGCGAGACGCTCGTGCGCGAACTCGCCGCCGTCCGCGAAAAAAATCCCCGCAAGCACATCGCCACCTGGAGCCCCCTCGCGCTCCCGCAACGCCTCTGGGAACGCCTCGTCGCCGCCGCCGCCATCGCGCCGTCGACGCCCTGGGCGCAGCTCGGCAACCCCGCCCTCGCCGCCCTCGCCGCGCAGATCACGGCGGGCGAGTTTCGCGTGGTCGGGAAGAGTTTGTTCAAGGAGGAGTTCGTCACCTGCGGCGGCGTGCGGCTGAGCGAGGTGGACTTCCGCACGATGGAAAGCCGCGTGTGCCCCGGCCTGCATTTCGCGGGCGAGGCCCTCGATATCGACGGCGTGACGGGCGGCTTCAACTTCCAGTCCGCCTGGACCACCGGCTGGCTCGCCGGCCAGGCGATGGGCGCGCCCGATCCCTGACCAGCGGCGCGCGCTATCCCGCCTTCCGATTCCGATCCAGCCGGTAGAGCGGCGCGTCCTCGAAGAGCCGCGCCGTCCGCAGCCGCCCGAGAAACTCAAAGCTCACCGCCGACAAATCCTCGGCGCTGCACAGCGCCGCGAACTCCTGGCTCGCGTAGATTTGCCCGCTCGGCGTGATCGGTTCGATGTGCGTCGCGCGCGAGACGTGCGAGCCGATGCACGTCGGCCGCCGGATCACCGGATCGACGAACGCGAACACCGGGCCCGCGTGCAACACCAGCCGCACCCCGAGATCCGCCGGCAGGCCGCGCTCGCCCCAGGGCGTCGCTGTCACGAAGTCGCGCAGGTCCAGCGCCACGAGCGCCGCCTCCTGCAGGCTGTCGTAGACAAAACTGTGCGCGCGCCCCCACCCCTCCGCCGCGATCGGTTGCACCGCCCGCGCCGACAGCAGCTTCGCGATCGCACCCTTGAATTCCCGCACGAAGGCCGGCATCTGCCGCTCGCCGATGCGTTGGTAGTTCACCACGTCGACGAAGAGCATCGCCTTGATCTCGTGCGTCACGCCCTCCGTCTCGCTGGGCGGCACGTAGGTCGGCGTCGCCGCCGCCGTCGGCGTCACGGCGTTGGGGCCGCCGGGCCGGATGATGTGCGTCTTCAGCTTCCGGCTTTCCCAGTCGGCGACGACGCTGCCCGTCCCGCCGCGCAGGTCCGCCGAGCCGCCGTCCCACAACGCCAGCGCGTGCAATTCAAAATCCAGCGCCTGCGCCTGGAGCACCGCGAGCCCCGTCACCACGCGATTCGCATAGACGATCCCCATCGCCGAGGCTTCGTCGCGCTCAAACGCCGAGTGCTCCGTCGGATTCGCGATCAGCGTGTTCGTCGCCTGCCCGAGCACGGCGTGGAAACGCCGCTCCCACTCCGGGCCGGCGAACGACACGCTCTGTTTCTTGAACGCGTTGACCGGGCACGGCAGCACGAGGTGCAGCCGCGCGCCGAGCTCCAGCAGGCACTCGCAAAAAATGATGTCCGCCCCGCACGCCGCCGACGAGTAGCCGTAGCCCGCGTTGACCTGTTTCAGGTAGGCCATGATTTCCGCGCGCACCGCCGCCTCGCGCGCCGCCGGAAACCGCGGCGGGTTGCGCCCCTCGCGATCAATCATGTGGCCGGCAAACACCACGACCGACGGAAACTCGAAACACCGGTCGATCCATGCGAGCCCCTGCTCGCTGCGGCCGACGGCCTCGCGCACGCGCCGCGTGATCGAGGCGATGTCATACCAACTGTGCCGCGAGCCCGAGCGCTCCTTCGCCGTAAACCCCACGATCTCGCGCGCCTGCCGCCGCATCGAGGCGAGGTCGCGCCACCGGCCGTGGAAAAGTTTCGCCGCCTGCTTGTAATACTTGCCCGCCTCCGCCGTGGAGCCCTGGTGCGTGAGCGCCTCGGCGAGCGTCGCCACGAGCCAGCCGTCCGGCTTGTCGAGCATCTGGCCGAGCTCGATGCGGCAGATTTCCTCGACGCGCCGCGCGCACGTGCGCGCCTCCTCGAGCTCGCCGAGCGCCGCGAGCGTGAACGCGAGGTTGATGCCCGGGTAATAGGACTCCTTCAGCTTGAACGCGTCGCCATACGCCTTGGAGGACTGGCGCAACGCCTCCGTCCCCGCCGCCGCGTCCGTCGTGCGCCGCCACAGTTCCTTGTGCACGCGCCCGAGCAGGCAGAGCGTTTCCTCGTCGCCGACGGATTCCTTGAGCAGTTGCGCGAGCACGTCGCGCGCGCCGTCGAGCGCGCCGGTCTGCGCGAGCGCGAGTGCGAGCTGCTGCTGGAGCACGCGGTTGACGCCGAAGCGCGTGAGCCCGTCGCGGGCCACCTCGATGGCGGTGAGCATCTGGCCGGAGGACGTCGCCTGGCGGGCGGCGTGCTCGTATTCGAGGACGTCCTGGGCCAGCGGCGCCGTGGTGTGTCCTTCGCGTTCGGAGTTCTCAAAAAGAATCACGCGGGCGACGCTGAGGGAAATTTCCCGCGCGGCAATCCCCGCGTGCGCGCCCGGGATTTCCGCTTCGCGTCATGCGGCGAACGAAGCGGCGTGCGGTTTTCGCCCCTCGCTGTCCCGCCGCGTCTCACCGCGCCACCGTCAGCGCCGCGCAACCCGCCACCGCCAGCACGCCGCCCACGATCGCGCGGCGGGGCGGGCGGTCGCCCTCGAGAAAAAACGCGATCGGGATCGCGAGCAGCGGCGCCGTCGCGGCGATCGGCAGCACGACGCCGCTCGGCGTCGTCGCGAGCGCCCACTGGTAGCAACCCACGCCGAGCACCGGACCCGCGAGGCCGTTCGCGACGAGCCAGAGTCGCGCGCGGCGGCGCGCGCCGGGCGTCGCGTCGGGCGCGGCCGCGGCGGGGAGTTTGCCGAGTGCGCGCAGCGCGAGAAACCACAGCACCGTAAACACCAACCCCGCGAGGATGCGGTGATACGCCGCGGTGAGCCCGAAGATCGCCGTGTGCGCGGGCTCGTGCGCGGCGTCGGCGATGTTGACGCCCTTGCGGCTCACGAGCGCGCCGAGTCCCTGCCCCAGCGCCGCCACGACCCCGAACAAAAATCCCACCGGCCGCACCCGCACGCGCGGCGGGCTCGCCTTGCTCGGCGTGACCGCGACCGCCACGCCCGCGAGAATCACCAGCCCCCACGCCACCTGCGCCGCCGTCAGCCGCGTGCCGAGCCACAGCCACTCGCCCAGCGCCGCGATCGGCGCGGCGAGGCACTGCGTCATGAGCACCGTGATGCGCGAGCCGAGCAGCGGCAGCGCCGCGTAAACGCCGAGATCGCCGAGCCCCATCCCGATCACGCCGCTCAACAGAAACCACGTCGTGCTCGCGCTCGCGAAGCCCGTGCCCGCCGCGTGCGCGATCGCGCCGAGCACGATCGCGGCGAGCGCGAGCCGGCCGAGATTCGCGCGCGCGGCGCCGCTCGCCCGCACGCTCTGGCTGGCGCAGGTGGCGTTGAGCGCGAAGAAAAACGCGGCGAGAAACGAGGCGATCATGGCGGACGCCGCCGACACAGGCGCAACGTCCGCGCGACGCGAAGCCTTTTCCTCGGCCGCGATTTCAGTCGTCCGGAAATCCGCTCCGCACACTCGCACGCCCGGGTCTCGCGCCCGCGCGCCGCATCACGCCGCGCGATGCGCCGCATCAGGTTTATCGACTAACGCCTCCGGCGGGCGCCGCGATATTCTGAAAGCACACCGAGGGCCTCGCGCCCCGCCCACCTCACTCCCTCACCACCATGCGTTCCCTGCTCCTCTCCCTCGCCCAAGGTCTCGGCATCGTGATGCTCGCGGACTTCGTCGCCGGCCTCGTCCACTGGTTCGAGGACGCCTACGGCACCGCCGAGACGCCCATCATCGGGCCGCTCCTCATCCGGCCCAACATCGTCCACCACCACTACCCGCGTTTTTTCACGCGGCTCACGTGGTGGCAGAGTTCGTGGGACCTGCTGCTAATTGGCCTTGCGGTCGTTGGCGGCGCGTGGGCCTGCGGGCTCCTCACGTGGCAAGTCGTCCTGTTCGCCGTCGTCAGCGTCAACGCCAACCAGGTCCACAAGTGGTCGCACCGCACGCGCGCGGAAAACGGCCGCGTGATCTCGTTTCTCCAGGATATCCGCATCCTCCAGACGCCCCGCCAGCACGCGCTCCACCACACCGATCCGAAAAACACCTACTACTGCCCGGTCACGAATCTCGTGAACCCGCTCCTCGAGCGCCTCCAATTCTGGCCGCGCCTCGAGGCCGTCATCGTGCGGCTCACCGGGCTGACTCATCGTCCGGACTCGTCCAATCGCGGCGCCGGCCCCGGCCCCGCGTGGCTCGCCGCCTATCGCGCCCCGGCTCCTTCGCGCTCTGAGGCCGATGCGCCGCGATCCTCGCGGCCACGCGCGCGCTCCGTGGCGCCGACCTTCACCGGACCATTCCTCGGTGAGAACCCCGTCGCGCGCCACGTCCGCCTCGTCACCTCCCTGCGCAACGCCGTCTCCTCATGAACGCCCGCCTCCTTCCCGCACGCCGCGCGCTCGCTGTCCGCCTCGCGCTCGTCGTCGCCGCCGCGTTTTCGCTCGCCGGCTGCTCCACGCTCAAGCGCACCGCCGTCAACAAACTCGGCGACGCCCTCGCTGACGGCGGCACCGCCTTCTCCTCCGATGACGATCCCGAGCTCATCCGCGCCGCCGCGCCGTTCAGCTTGAAAATGATGGAGAGTCTCCTCGCCGAGACGCCGACCCATCGCGGCCTCCTCCTCGCCGCCGCCAGCGGCTTCACCCAATACGGCTACGCCTTCGTCCAACTCGACGCCGACGAACGCGAGGCGACCGACGTCCCCGCCGCCGTCGCCCAACGCGCCCGCGCCCGCCGCCTCTACCTCCGCGCCCGCGACTACGGCCTGCGCGGCCTTGCGACCACGCATCCGAATTTCGCCGCCGCCCTCCGCGCCGATCCCCGCGCCGCGGTCCGCGCGTGCCGCGTCGAAGATGTGCCGCTCCTCTACTGGACGGCCGCCTCGTGGGCCGCCGCCATCGCGATCACCAAGGATCAACCCGAACTCATCGCGCAGCTCCCCGAGGCCGAGGCGTTGATGGACCGCGCGCTCGCGCTCGACGAGGCGTTCGACCGCGGCGCGATCCACGGCTTCCTCATCACCTACGAAATGGCGCGCCAAGGCGCCACCGGCGATCCGGCCGAGCGCGCGCGGGCGCACTTCGAGCGCGCCGTCGCGCTCGGTGGCGGACGCGAGGCATCGCCCTACGTCGCGTTCGCCGAGGCCGTGTGCGTGCCGCAACAGGACCGCGCGCGCTTCCAATCCCTCCTCGAGCAAGCCCTCGCGATCGATGCGGACGCCGCGCCCGCCTCGCGCCTCGTCAACCTGATCACGCAGCGCCGCGCCCGCTGGCTGCTCGCGCGCCTCGACGAATTTTTCCTGCCCCTCCCCGCCCCCACCGAAACCAAATCATGAAACACCGCCCCGCTTCCCGCCCCCGAAATTTTTCCCGCTTCCTCTCGCGCGCCGTGTTCGCGCTCGCTGCCGCGCGCGCGGCCGCCGCGACCACCGACATCCGCCTCGGCACCGTGTTGCCCGACCGCACCCCGCAGCACCAGCTCCTCGTCGAGCTCGCCGCACAATGGCAGAAGGAATCCGCCGGCACCGTGAAACTCATCGTCCACGCCGGCGGCGTGATGGGCGACGAATCCGCGATGGTGCGCAAGATGAAGCACGGCCAGCTCGCCGCCGGCCTCCTCACCTCCAACGGCCTCGCCGAAATCGATCCGGCCGTCACCGGCCTAATGTTCATGCCGCTCATCTACCGCTCGTGGGCCGAGGTCGACTACGTGCGCGAGAAAATGCGCCCGCTCCTCGAGTCGCGTCTTCGCGCCCAAGGCTACGAGGTCCTTTTCTGGGCCGACGCGGGCTGGATCCGTTTCTTCAGCAAGACGGCGGCGTTTCGCCCCGAGGATTTCCGCCCGATGAAACTCTTCGCGTGGGTCGGCGACGAGCGCCAGGTCGCCCTCATGAAGTCGATCGGATTTTGGCCGGTGCCGCTCGAATCGACCAACATCCCCCTCGGCCTCGGCACCGGCATGATCGCCGCGGCGCCCGTGCCGCCGCTCGCCGCGCTCGGCGGCCAGATTTACCGCGCCGCCCCGCACATGCTCGATCTCAAGTGGTGCCCGATCGTCGGCGCCACCGTCGTGCGAACGGATCTCTGGGAGAAGATTCCGGCGGCGCTCCGCATGAAACTCGCCGCCGCCGCCACGCCCGTCGGCGAAAAGATGCGCGCCCGCGGCCGCACGGATGACGGCGCGTTCATCGCCGCGATGGAGAAAAACGGCCTCCAGGTCCACGCCGTCCCCGCCGACGCGCTGCCGCAGTGGGAAAAACTCGCCACCGACGTCTACCCGAAAATCCGCGGCAACATGGTGCCCGCCGAAATCTTCGACGCCGTGCAGCAACACCTCCGCGACTTCCGCGCGGCAAATCCCGCCACCCCGTGAACGCCGCGCAAATGATTTTCGCCCCCGACCTTGCGCTCGAGCCAAATGCGTGTGTTTCCCCGCGGCGCGGAGCGCTCCGCTTCGCCGAGGAAGCGCTCGTCGCCCTCGCGCTCGCCGTGATGGTGGCGCTCCCGCTCGCCGAGATCGTGTTGCGGACGTTTTTCCGCTCGGGCGTCGCGGGCACGGACTCCATCGTGCAACACCTCACGCTCGTCGCCGGCATGATCGGCGGCACGCTCGCGGCGCGCGACGGACGGCTCCTCGCGCTCTCGACGGTGCCGGCGCTGTTGCACGGCGCGTGGGCGCGCGCGGCGCGTGTGTTCAGCCACACGATTGCGGCGGCGGTCGCGGCGGCGCTCACGCTGGTGAGCATCGAGTTTGTCGCTGTCGAGCGCACCTCGACGCACGCCGTGCTCGCGGGCGTCCCGCTCTGGATCGTGCAACTCGTCCTGCCGATCGGGTTCGCGGCGATTGCGGGGCGGGTGTGGTGGCAGGCCGCCGACGGCTGGCGTGGACGCCTCCTCGTAGCCGCGAGCGCCGGTGGGCTGCTCGCGCTTGGCGCGTGGCCGCCCGTCGCCGTGGAGTCGCTCGTGTGGCCCGCGTGGATTGCGCTCGGCGCGGCGGCGGTGCTCGGCGCGCCGGTGTTTGTCGCGCTCGCGGGCGCAGGGCTGCTGCTGTTTTGGGGCCACGGGCTGCCGCTCTCGGCGCTCCCCGTCGAGCACTACCGGCTCGTCGTCAACCCCACGCTCCCCTCGATCCCGCTCTTCACGCTCGCCGGTTATTTCCTCGCGGAAGGCGGATCGTCGCGGCGGCTGATCGATTTGTTTCAGGCGTTCAGTGGGCACGTGCGCGGCGGGCCGGCGGTGGCGGTCGCGTTGGTGTGCGCGTTTTTCACGGCGT
>JBEANZ010000572.1:0-4351 GCA_041165185.1 Verrucomicrobiota bacterium
TCCAGTGCTATCTCGCCCTCATCGCCGCGCAATTGCTGCTCCTGCACACGGGCCGGCGGCCGACGAAACGGCAGCTGGAAACGATCCAGTTTTACCTGCTCGGCTGGTGCAGCCTGGAAGAGCTGGTGGCGCGCGTCGGCCCGGCGCGCGCGCGGCGGCGCGCGAAAAAATCCTGAAAGCCGCCCCCGGACCCGCACGCCCCGGCGCGCGGGCGCGCCGTGCATTGGCCGCGTGGGCGCGAGCCCGCCGCGCCGCGCGGACCGGCGGCCGGGTCCGCCCGTCCGCCGACCGTGGGAACACGCCGCCGACCGGGCGCCCGCGCCCACGGCGGCCCGCACCGCCGCCCGCGCGGTCTCGCGCAGCGCTGCGCAGGTAGGATGCCGAACACAACTGCCCGACGGCTTGCGCGCCCTCGGCAACCCCATCCTCGAGACGCCCCACCTCGACACGCTCGTCGCGCGCGGCACGACATTCACGCGCTGCTACACGATGGGCTCGATGATCGGCGCCGTCTGCCTGCCGAGCCGCACGATGATGCTCACCGGCAAATCCTGGATGCGCATCCCCAACGGTCGCGAAGCCAACGTCGACGCCTCGCAGTCGCTCCCCAAGGTTCTTAGCGGCGCCGGCTACGAGACGTTTCACGTCGGCAAAGGCGGCAACGAATTCACCGCCGGCCTCAAGGCCTTCGACACGAATCTCGTCATGAACGACAGCGGCGTGGACCTCCGCCGCGGCTCCAGCGAACGCCACGCCGACGCCGCGATCAAATTTCTCCGCGAGCGCGCACCTACCTCGACTTCCGCCTCCGCTTCTTCCCCGACCACCGCCGCGGCTGCGCCTGCGAAACCGTTCTACATTTATTTCGCCCCGCCCGTGCCGCACGACCCACGCGTCGCCGCCCCCGAATTCCACGGCCGCTACGATCCGAAAAAGATTCCCCTCTCGCCCGCGTTCCTCCCGCAGCACCCGTGGGACAACGGCGATATGACCGTGCGCGACGAGGCGCTCGCCCCGTGGCCGCGCACGCCCGAGGACACGAAGCAACAGCTCGCCGACTACTACGCGTGCATCACCGGCCTCGATCACCACATCGGCCGCGTCTTCGCCGAGCTTCGCGCCCGCGGCGAGTGGGAAAACACGATCATCATTTTCACCGGCGACAACGGCCTCTCGATGGGCGAACACGGCCTCTTCGGAAAACAAAACCTCTACGAATTCGGCGGCATGCACGTCCCCTGCGTCATCGCCGGCCCCGGCATCCCGCACGGCCGCAGCGACGCGCTCGTTTACCTCATGGATTTGTTTCCCACCTTCTGCGATTTCGCCGGCGCGAAAATCCCCGATGGCGTCGAAGCCCGCAGCCTCGCCCCGATCATCCAAGGTCGCGCGCAGAAAGTCCGCGACCTCCTCTACACCGGCTACCGCGACGGTCAGCGCTCGATCCGCAACGACCGCTGGAAGCTCATCCGTTACCCCCTCGTCGATCGCACGCAGCTCTTCGACCTCTCCGCCGATCCGCGCGAGCTCAATAACCTCGCCCTCGATCCCGCGCACGCCCCGCGCGTCGCCACGATGATCGCCCAACTCCGCGCCGAGATGGATCGCTACGCCGACACCACCCCGCTCACCGTCGCCAATCCGAAGCCCGCCGCGTGGACCCCGCCCGTGCGCAGCCAAGCCCCCGACGACGCCCCCGCTGCGAAAAAAGGCAAAGCCAAGGCCGCGAAAAAATCCTGAGTCAACGCCGCGCAACCTCAACACTCGCATCCGCGCCTTGACTCGTGCGCGCCGTTGCAAAGATGTCCGGCATGATTCTCCGCTTCCTCACTCTCGTCGCCTTGTTCGCCATCGCCGGCTGCGGCCGGGCCGGAAAAACCTCCGTCGCCGTCCTGCAGCTCGAACAGGGCAGGCTTGAGTTCGAGTTGCTCGCCGGCGACGCCCCCAAGGCCGTCGAAAATTTCCGCCTGCTCGCCGAGCGCGGCTTCTACAACGGCCTCACGTTCCACCGCGTCGTCAAGGACTTCATGATCCAGGGCGGCGACCCCAAGGGTGACGGCACGGGCGGCGAGAGCGCGTGGGGCGGCACGTTTGACGACGAGTGCCAGCCGCGCTCGCTGCTCTACCAGGGCGGCCTGGGCTACAAACGCGGCATTGTCGCCATGGCCAACCGCGGCCCCAACACCAACTCGAGCCAGTTTTTCATCATCCATCAGGACCATCCGCTGCCGCCGAGCTACACGATTTTCGGCCGCGTGACCAAGGGCCTCGAGGTGCTCGACGCCATCGCGACGGTGCCGACTCTCCCCGGCGCCGACGGCGCCAACAGCCGCCCCGCCAAACCCGTGATCATCCAGAAGGCGACCATCCGCCGTTAGTTCCGCGCCGACGCGCGTCGCGCGCCAACGCCCACCGCCGGCCGCGAGTGCGCACGCGCCCGCCCACGCGCCTCACCGCGCGAGCGGTTTCAACAGCGCAAACTTTCCGCTCGCCGCCGGTGCGATGAATTTCCGGCGAAACGCCGCCACGCGCGCGCCGCCGCCCAGCAGCGCCGCCAGCGCCGCCTCGATCTCCCCGTGCGCGGCGGTCTCGTCGGCCACGTAGTGAAAATCCCAGCGGCTGTCGCCGGTCTGCACGAGCGAGTAGTGCCAGCAGGAAAAACATTTCGGCAGCGCGGCGTCGACGTCCGTCGGCGAGACGAGCGAGCCGTCCGCGCGGAAAAACAGGTTGCCCTCGCGCCCGAGCAGGCGGAAGCCCGTGGGAAAACGCTGCACGATGTCGCCGGTGTGGTAGCGCAACAGCGGCATCGCCTCGCGATCCCGCGTCGTCACGTGGATTTGAAAAACCTCCGCCAGCTCCGCGCGCCACGGCGCCAGCTCGACGAACGCGTTCGCATCGATCACGCGCGAGTCGTCCTTGAACGCCCCGCCGACGAACAAATACCCCGCCTCCGTCGACCCGTAGAGATCGACCTGCGCCGCGGGAAACACCTCCGCGATGCGCGCCCCGTGCTGCGTGCTCGCCTTGCCGTAGGTGAGGATGATGGCGCGCACGCTCGGCACGGACACGCCGCGTCGCTTCGCCGCGCGCGCGAGCAGCGAAAGATAAACCGGTTCGCCCTCGATCACCTCCGGCTTCGTCGCCTGCACCTCGCGCACGATGCGGTCCCACTCGCCCTCGGGAAACGCAAACGGATCGCTCGACAGGTTGAGGTAGACCACGCCGTCGAAGTAGCGGTGCGGAAACGGATGGTCCTCGTAGGGGCAGAGGTTGCTCGAGCAGCCCACCGGCGCGAGGACGCACTTGCGATACGGCCGGCCCGCGAACTCCCGCAGGATAGGCGAGGCGCGGTAGGCGCGTTCGGTTTGAGCGTTCCACCAGCCCTCTTCCATCACCACGGTCATCGGTGCCTGCGTGGTGCCGCCGGTGTGCTCATACTCAAATTTCTTCGCGGCAAACCCGCGCTCGATTTCCGCGTAGTCCGTAAAAAAGGCCTGATGGCCGGCCGTGACGATTTCCCTTTTCGAGAGCGCCGGGATCTCGCGGTAGCACGACCACTGCAACGGGTCGGCGTGGAGCGGGAAGCGCGCGCCATAGAGCGGGCTCCGCGCGTAGATCCTGCGCACCTCTCGCTCGAGCTCACCGGGCACGAAACCGGCGGCGGCGGGAGGACCAAGGGTCTCGGGAGCGTTGGCGAAAAGCGGTGCGGTCATCGTGCGGTCCCGGAGCGAACAGCCCCACCGGGCGAAGTCAAACGGCGGGGCGAGCCCCCGCAACGCTCACCGTTGCCGGGTCCGCCAGATCGGCTCGAAGAGAAACAGCGCGTTGAGCACCAGCGCGTGCGTGACGCCGCCGCTACGCGCGAGCGCGAGGACCGCCTCGGCCGGCTGCGTAGTCACCTCAATTTCCTCATCAGGATCCCAATCGAGCGCGGCGGTGCGCGCGGCGTCCTCGACGAGGACGAAATGGCAGCGGTTCGACTGGATCGCGGGGTTCGGGTTGACCGTGCCGAGCAGCCGTGCGCGCGCGCCGGTGAAGCCCGTCTCCTCGCGCAGCTCGCGCAACCCCGCCGCGATCGGATCCTCGCCGGCCTCCATGACACCGCCGGGGATTTCGAGGGAGAAGGTGTCGATGCCGAAACGAAACTGCCGCACGAGCACGATGTGACCGTCGGGCGTGAGCGCGAGGACGTTGACCCAGTCGGCGGGGCGCACGACGACGAAATCGCGCTCGGTGCCGCGCACGGGATGCCGGTAGCGCGCCGTGTTGAGGTCGAGCACGCGCGTTTGCGCGACGGATTTTTCGCCGAGTTTTTCCCAACGCGATGGGGCGGATTTTTTTTCGGCGCTCA
>JBEANZ010000573.1:0-2895 GCA_041165185.1 Verrucomicrobiota bacterium
ATCCAAGCAATCCGAAATGGCTGCGCGAGGCAGTGTCGGGTCACCACAACCTCGCCGCGCTCGAACTGCGGCGCGGCGAACTCGGGGCGGCGCGCGCGGGTTTCCTGGGCGAACGGGCCGCCCACGAAAAACTGGAGGCCATGCTGCCGGCCGATGCGGAATTGCAGGCCAGCATCGCCGGCGTCGATTCCTATCTCGGCAGCATTGCGGAGCGGGCCGGCGACCTCGCGGAGGCGGTGGCGCGTTTCGGTTTGCAGGTCGCGCGACTCGAGGCGCAGGTGAAAGCCGACCCGCTTTCGGCGCGGATGAAACAACGGCTCGGGTCCGCCCTAGGCCTGCAATCGGAGGTAATGTCGGTGGCCGGCCAGCTCCCCGGCGCGCTGGAGCGGCGCCGGCAATCCCTAGAGCTGTTCGAGACGTTGGCCGCCAAGGACGGCGCCAATCGCGAGTGGCAGGCTGCGGCCCTGAACGCCCGCTTGAAACTGGCCGTCCTTTTGCGGGCCGGCGGCGAATCAGTGGCGGCTGATCGTCTCGTGCAAGCGTCTTGGCCGTTCGCCGAAAACCTCGCGCGCGCCGCCGCCTCCAACCGCGGCATCGCCCTCTCGCTCGCCACCGCGTGGCGGCTCGAGGCGCAGCGGCGCGCCGCGTCGGGTGAAACGGACACCGCCGAAGCAGCGGCAAGGGCACTCGCCGCCGGCAAGTCGCTCGTCGAGCTGGACCGGACGGACGAAAACCATCTGCACGCCTACGCGACCGCCGGCTTGCTCGCCGGCGCCGTCGCGCTCCACACCGGCGACACCGGCGGAGCGCGCCGTCATTGGCAGGCTGCGCTAGAGGTGATGGAACCGCGCCTCCGTGCCTCAACGCACTGGCGGGTGCTTGACCCCGTCGCCCGACTGCTAAACGTCCTCGGCCGTGCCGACGAGGGCCGCGCGCTCGTCGACCAACTCCGGCGCTTCGGCTACCAGCCGCTTGAGCCGTGGCCGTAGGACTGCGTTGTCTTGTCAGCTCAACCCAAACGAAATCATCAACCCACAAATCATATGGCCAAGGCAGAACTCACCTATTCAAACATCACGTTCAACGACATCACGACGGGACTTTTTTGCACGGTTGGGATGGTCAGTATCAACAAAAACGCGGGGGGGCAGCTCTTGGATGACGGCGGTCGCATCACCCTCTCTGGCACCTCGATCATAAACCACCGGGCAAAAAACAGCGGAAAAGGTCAGATCGAAATCACGGTCAGTGATGCGTCCCTTACGACCAATGGCTTCGCGCTGATTGCCAAGAACGCCGGCGCCAGCGGCGATCCCGGTGGACGCGCGAATTTCAATTCACGCAACCACAACGAGGCGAAACGCACCATCACGATGGATGCGCAATTTGCGAGTGGCGCCGGAGCAAAATGGAAAATCTTGATCCTGGTCCAGAACGCCCAAGGTCAGGTCGGCGTGATCGACCCGGACGTCGAAAACGAAAACTGATGGTTGGCCCAGGGCGGCGCGACCGGCGGGGAAGGCCAAGCATTCGCTACTTTTCCGCCGGCAGCGTGCCGGCCATCACCGTGACCAACTTGTCGGCGGAGAGGTATTTTTTCACGGCGGCGTTGACCTGCGCGAGCGTGAGGGCCTCGACCTTCGCGGGATAGGCGTCGATTTCGGCGAGGGGCAGGCCGCGTTGGACGGTGGCGAGCACCTGGCTCGCGACGCCGGCACTGGTCGCGAGGGCGATTTTGTAGCTGCCGGTGATCGTGGTCTTGAAGGTCGTCAGCTCCTCGGCGCTCACGCCTTCGGCGGTGAAGCGTTTCAACTCGCGCACGGTCGAGGCCACGCCCTTGTCGAGCAGGTCGGGCGCGAACGTGCCCGAGATGCGCCAGTCGCCGTCGACGTAGGTGTCGCCGCCGAGTCGCGCGCCGATGCCGTAGGTGAGGCCCTCCTCCGCGCGCACGATGGCGAGCAGCCGTGAGGAAAAATAGCCGCCGCCGAAAACCTCGTTGGCCGCCGCGAGCGCGATGCGATCGGGGTCGGAGAACTTGAGGCCGGTGGGCGCGCCGATGGTGAGCGAGACGCTGGTCTTGCCGGGCATCTGGATTTTCTCCGTGCGCGCGGCGGCGAGCGCGGGGGCTTTCGGCGCGGGCGGGAGCGCGCGGCCGCCGGTCCAGCCGCCGAACGCGGACTTGATCGCGGCGTCGAGCGCGGCGTCGTCGATGTCGCCCACGGCGACGAGGATCATTTTCGCGGGGCCGTAGTGCGCGGCGTGGAAGGCCTGCACGTCGGCGAGCGTCGCGGCGGCGAGATCGGCGAGGTAGGCGTCACTGTCGGCGGGGCGGTTTGGGTGGCCGACGGGATAGAGCGCGCGGGCGAGCGCCTGCGAGGCGCGGACGTTCGTGTCCTCGAGGCGGCGCTGGATCTGGCCGGCGATTTGTTTTTTCACCTTCGCGAATTCCTCGGCGGAAAACGCCGGCGTGCGCAGTTGCTCGGCGAGCAGTTCGAGGATGAGCGCGGTGTCCTTCTTGAGGCACTTCGCGTTGAACGAGACGTTTTGCGCACCGCTGCCGAAACCCATCTCGGCGCCGACGTCCTCGAGCAGGCCGGAGAGCGCGAACTTGTCGTGCTTGGTCGTGCCCTGATCGAGCATCGCGCGCGTGAGATCGGCGAGGGCGGGATGGCCGGCGGGGTTGAACACGTCGCCGGCGGGGAAGCTGCCGCGGATCGTGACGACGTCTTTCAGCGAGGTCTTCAGCGAGAGCACGTCGATGCCGGCGACGGAGCGACGCGAGACGCGCGGCGCGATCTGCGCGGACCCGACGGTGCCGCCGCCGGCGGGCGCGGCGGCGTTGGCGGCGAGCGGGCCCGAGGCGGCGTGACGCGCCACTGGAGCCGCGGCGCCCCC
>JBEANZ010000574.1:0-14018 GCA_041165185.1 Verrucomicrobiota bacterium
GACCTCTACGGCGACTTCCGCGTCACCGACCGCGTCGTCACGCCGGGCAAACTTCTCGCTCCCGTCGTGCCGGTCTATCTCCCCTGCATCGGCCTCAACTACAAACGCCACGCCGCCGAGAGTAACAGCCCCACCCCGCCGCATCCCGTCCTCTTCATCAAGAACCCCGCCGCCGCGCAAAACCCCGGCGACCCGATCGAGCTGCCGGTGAAGCTCCCAAGCACGTCCGTGGACTACGAGTGCGAGCTCGCCGTCGTGATCGGCAAGCGCTGCAAGAACGCCACGCGCGCCAACGCCCTCGACTTCGTCCTCGGCTACACCTGCGCCAACGACGTCTCCGCCCGCGACTGGCAGCGCAACGGCGGCGGCGGCCAGTGGTGCCGCGGCAAGACCTTCGACACCTTCGCCCCGCTCGGCCCCGTGCTCGTCACGCGCGACGAAATCCCCAATCCCAACGCCCTCCGCATCCGCACCCTCCTCAACGGCGAGACGATGCAGGACTGGAACACCGACGACATGATCTTCGACGTGCCCGCGATCATCGAGTTTCTCAGCGCGAGCACGACGCTCCTGCCCGGCACGGTGATTCTCACGGGCACGCCCCACGGCGTCGGCTTCGCACGCACCCCGCCCGTCTGGCTCAAGGTCGGCGACACCGTGACGATCGACATCGAGAAAATCGGCGCGCTCACGAACCCCGTCGTCGCCGAGCGCGTCTAGCGCGGCATGACCACCCCCGCCGCCGAAACCTCCCTCGCGGCGGAGCCCACGTGGGCCGCCGCCGATCCGCGGCGCCGTCTCGCCACGCGGCTCGCGCTCCTCGTGGGCGCGGGCGCGGTGGCGTTTGTGCTGCTCGCGGTCGCGCTCGCGGGCGGCGTCGCGCGCGCCCAGCTCGAACGCCAGAGCGGGCCGAACTTCGCCGCCCTCGCCGCGCAACTCGCCGACGGCCTCGACCGCACGCTCTACGAACGCGCCCGCGCGCTCCATTTCGCCGCCACACTCGCGCCGTTCCGCGATCCCGCGACACCCGCTGTTGATCGCCGGCACGCGCTCGAAGCCCTGCTCGATCACACGCCCGACGCCGCCTGGCTCGGCCTCGCCGACGCCGGCGGCCGCATCGTCGTCGCGACGCAGGGCGCGCTGGAAAAATCCGAGGCGGAGTCGCGCCCGTGGTTTCGCGGCGCGCGCGCCCAGGCCTTTCTCGGCGAAGTCCGCGACGAGCCCGAACTCGCGCGCGAGCTGCGCGCGAGCGGCGGCGAGCCGCCGCGCTTCCTCGCGGTCGCCGTGCCGCTGCTCGACGCGAGCGGCAAGTTCGCCGGCGTGCTCGTGGCCCAACTCCGCTGGCAATCCATGCGCGCGACGCTCATCGGCGCGCTGCCGGAGTCCGCGCGACGCGAGCGACTAGGCCTCACGGTTTACGCGGCGGGCGGCGAACCGCTCTTCGACTCCGGCACCTCGGGCTGGACCGAGCCGCTCCCCGCCCCCGTCCTGCCCGAGGCCCGCCAGACGCGCGGCAGTTTCCTTGAGGAGATCGCAGGCGACGCGGCCTACCTGACTTCGTTTGCGCGCAGCCGCGGCGTGCGCGAGTTGCGCGGGCTCGGCGCGCTCTACGTCGTGCGCCAGCCGGCGGCGCTGGCCTACGCGCCGGTCGCGGCGATGCAGCGCCGGCTCGCGCTGTGGGGCCTCGCGCTCGCGGTGATCGCGACGACGGCGAGCTGGTTCGCCGCCGCGCGACACGCGCGCCGCCTCAACGCCCTCGCCACCGCCGCGCGCCGCATCCGCCAGGGCGATGTGCTCTCGCTCCTGCCGAGCCCGCGCGGCGACGACGAACTCGCGCGGATGTCCGGTGAACTCGGCGCGCTCGTCGAGGATCTCCGCGCGAAGCAGGCCGCACCGCCCGCCGCCGCGCCGTCGGACAAGCATCCGTGGTGAGGCGAAATCGTGGACGCAGCGGAGCCGTGGGCGAGGCGTCCCGCCTTGTGGCTTGAACGGCACTGAGGCGGGACGCCTCAGCCACGACTAGAAATCCGCGCTCACCGTCAGCCGGTAGTTGCGCGGTTCGTTGAGGTAGACGCGGAGGTAACCGTTTTCCTGCGCGTTGTAGCGGCCCACGCCGACGAGGTAGGAGTTGAACATATTCTTGATGTTCAGCTGCGCGAGGATCGGGGTGTTCATGCCGGGGAGCTTGATGCGGTAGCCGGCGAAGGAATCGACAAAGAGCGTCTCGCTGCCCCAGAGCGCGCGGCCGTCGATCGAGGAATACTTCGTGAGGTTGCGGCTTTGGAAGCGGCCGGCGCCGCCGATGAAGAGGCCCTTCGCCTTGCCTTCGGCGAAGCGGTAGCGCGCGGTGAGGTTGGCCTTGTAGGGGCGAGTGCCGAAGGGGTTGTTCTGGAGCGCGGCCATCGCGTCGATGTTCTCGTGCGCGGTCGTGATCTGCTGGTTGACGGTGGCGAGGAGCGCGGTGTCGCCGGCGGCGAGGGCGCGCCACTTGGGCTCCCACTCGGCGAAGAAGCCGTAGACTTCGCTGAAGAAATTCACGCGCTTGCGGTCCGAGCGGGAAACGCCGAGGCGGAGCGTGAGCTGCTTGGTGGGGTTGGCGATAAACTCGACTTCCCAGCCTTTGGTCACGGCGTCGATCGTGGCGGCGTTGAAAAACTTCAGCTCGGAATCGTAGCGGTCGCGCGAGATTTTTCCGGCGGCGAGGAGGGCGTTGTAGATATTGAGCATCGCGGTGCCGCCGAGGGACGTGGAGGTGTTGACGGAGAGGCCGTCGGGGATGATGGCGGCGTCCTTGGTCTGGCGCGTCTCGTAACTGCTGAGACGGAGGAAGAGGCGGTCGTCGCCGAGCACGTCGATCATCGCGCCGTAGTCGTGGCCGAGGCCCTCGGTGGGCGGCGGGGTTTTTCCGGTGGGGAGGACGGTGCGGTCGAGGCGCGGCGTGCCGCTGTTGCGCGATTCGTTGTAGAACAGCGAAACCCGCGGGATGGCGTGGAGCACGCCGCCGGCGGTGAAGGTTTTCGGCGTGTATTTGTTGCGCTCGATGGTGCCATCGAAATCCCAGGCGTTGAGCACGAAGCGGCCCGAGGTGTAGCGCGGGTCCTTCGGATCGGAGACGCGGCCCTGGCCGTAGGTGTCGAAGGTGATCTGGTCGACGCGGTAGCCGAGCGTGGTGACGAGGCGCTCCTTGAGCCAGTAGCTCTGCGACGCGAACATCAGCGAGCGCGCGTCCTGAATCGTGTGGGTATTGGAGCGCGTGCGCGCGGTGAAAGTGGAGCGGTAGGTGAGGCCGTTGCGCGTGAACGTCGGCATCTCCTGCGTGGGATCGGCGGCGTAGTAGGTGGCGAAGTCGCCCTCGGTCACGTAGCGGCGGCGCCACGGCTGGTTGCCGGAGCCGTCGGGCGTGGCGGAGTTGTTGATCGCGAGGCCGTTTTGGTCGGCGAGGATTTCGTTTTCCCAGCGGCGCACGCGATCCTGGCGCGCGCCTTCGGCGAGGCCGGCGACGCGGTGCCGGCCAAACCATTTGCCGAGCGAAAATTCCCACGCGGCGCTGAGGCGCAGGGTGTCGTTGATGTCCTTGAACGGATCGCGGCCCCAGTTGTCCTCGAGGTAAATCTGGCGCGCGTGGGGATTCGCGAAGCTGGCGGCGCCGGTCGCGGCGGGCGTGAGATTGAGGTTGGGATCGCCGGTGAGGAAGAGATTCGGATTCAGGTTCCCGCGGGTGAGGATGCGGTTGTGGTTGTGGAAATAGGCGAGCTCGGCGACGAGGCCCTTGGTGATGCGCTGCTCAATCTTCGCCTGATAATCGATGAAGCTCTGGCGGCGCAGGCCGCCGGGGCCGGTGAGGTTGTAGGCGTAGCCCATAAGCGCGGGCGAAACGAGCGTGGTGCTCGGCGCGCGCGCACTGAAAAATTTCGTGGCGAAGTTCACGACCTGGTTGTCCTGCGAGAGAAACGTCCAGCGGTTGCCCGTGCCGAGCGAAGTGGTGGTGGGGACGACGGTGGTGTCGGTGGTCGGCCGGCCGGAGGCGAGCCACGTGGTGAGCGAATCGGCGGCGTTCCACGGGAGGGAAATGTTGTTCGCGGACTGGCCGGCCTGATAGCTGCCGCGGATCGCGGTGTTGGCGAGCGGCTGCCAGCTAAACGCGCCCGTGATCCGGCGCGACTCGTTGAGGTCCCATTTGCGCCAGCCCTTCGCGTCCTGGTAGAGGCCGAGGAGGCGCACACCAAATTTCCCGCGCGCGATCACGTGGTTGTGATCGAGCTCGTGGCGGAAGTAGTCCCACGAGCCGACGACGGATTTCGCGGAGGTGGAGGTGCGGCGCAGCGTGGCAAACTTGCTCGTGAGCGACACCGTGCCGCCGGGCGCGCCGAGGCCGAAGAGGATCGAGTTGGGGCCGCTCGCCATCTCGGCGCGTTCGATGTTGTAGAGATCGACGGGCACGCCGGACTGCGCGTAGTTGACCGACGACGAGCCGGCGACGCCGCGCACGCGGAAGCGAAAATCGTTGCCGGTGGAATCGCGGCCGGGCGGGTTGTTGAAACCGTTGGTGGCGTCCTCGACCTCGCGCTCGACGTTGGTCGCGTAGGCGAGCATCGACTCGAGATCGGTGGCGCCGATGTCGGAGAGAAACTCCTTCGTGAACGGCGAAATCGCGGCGGGGGTGTCCTTGAGCTTGGAGTTGAGGCGCGAGCCAGCGGTGGTGTTGGCGGCCTGATAGCCGGAATCATCCTCGGGGCGCACCTCGAAGGGCGAGAGCTGGATGGCGTCGGCGTCGACCCCGGCGGTTGGCGCGGCGACAGGCTTGGCAGGCGAGGCGGAGGCCGGCGCGGAAGGCGCAGTGGCGGGCGGGACGACGGGTGCGGCCTGCGCGAGCGCGTGCGGCGCGAGCGTCGCGGTGGCCGTCACGACGATCACGGAGAACAAGACGCGGCGCGACGGACGACGGGGAGTTTTCATACGGAAGCGAGGTGGAGTTTGGCGACGGCGCGACGGCGCGAAAATCGCGCAGGGATGCGATGCGCGCGCGGGGAGCGACTCAAGGCGAGAATGCGCCGCCCGTCGTGGACGAGGCGTCCCGCCTCGTGACTCACCGAAAATCAAACCGCCCCCGCCCGCGACGCGACTTGCCAGCGCGAGTCCGCGCACGTCTGCTCGCGGCCCGGCGCGTCGGCGCGCCAAGAAATCCCCCCATGACCTCCGTCCGACTCCGCACGCTTGCCCCGGCGCCTCTCCGCGCATTCCGCGCCTTCGTCGCGCTTCTCACGCCGCTCGCGCTCCTCGCCATCACGGCGCTCGCGCCACGCGCCGCCCACGGCGCCGCGACCCCCGCCGCGCCGCGCCCGCCGAACATCATCTTCATCCTCGCCGACGATCTCGGCCGCGGCGACATCGGGGCCTACGGCCAGAAAATCATCCGCACGCCGCACCTCGACCAACTCGCGGCCGAGGGCGTGCGGTTCACGCACCACTACGCGGGCAGCCCCGTGTGCGCGCCGTCGCGCTGCGTGCTCATGACCGGCAAGCACCCCGGCCACGCGTTTGTGCGCGACAACCGCGAAGTCGGCGCGTGGGAATCGCTCCTCGGCCAGCTCCCGCTCCCCGAGAGCGAAACGACGCTCGCGCAGGCGTTGAAAAAAGCCGGCTACGCGACGGGCGCCTTCGGCAAGTGGGGCCTCGGCGGCGTCGGCACGAGCGGCGATCCGTTGAAGAAAGGCTTCGATCGCTTCTTCGGCTACAACGACCAGCGCCACGCGCACAACTTCTACCCGACCGTGCTCGTGAGCGACACCGCGCTCGTCCCGCTCGACAACCCGCCGATCAAAATCCCCGCCGTCCTCCCGCCCGACGCCGACGCAAACGATCCGGCCAACTACGCCGCCTTCACCGGCAAACACTACGCGCCCGATCTCATCGCCGAGGAGGCGCGGAAATTTCTGCGCGCGAACAAGGACCGGCCGTTCTTCCTCTATTTTCCGACGACGGTGCCGCACCTCGCGCTCCAGGTGCCCGAGGATTCGCTCGCCGAGTATCGCGGCAAAATCCCCGACCAACCCTACCGCGGCGGCAACGGCTACCTCCCGCACCACGACCCCCGCGCCGCCTACGCCGCGATGGTCACGCGCCTCGACCGCGAAGTCGGCCGCTTCGTCGCCCTCGTGCGCGAACTCGGCCTCGAGGAAAACACGATCTTCGTTTTCACCTCCGACAACGGCGCCGTCTACCCGCTCGCCGGCACCGATCCGATCTTCTTCAAATCGAACGGCGACCTCCACGGCTACAAGGGCGAGATCTACGAGGGCGGGATGCGCGAGCCGCTCCTCGTGCGGTGGAAAGGCCGCGTGCCCGCCGGCACGACCGCGGCGCGCGTGACCGGTTTCGAGGACTGGTTTCCGACGCTGCTCGAACTGGCCGGCGCGACCGCGCACGCGCCCGCCGCGCTCGACGGCGTGAGCTTTGCGCCGACGCTGCTCGGCCGCGCGCAACCGGAGCGCGCGTTTCTCTACCGCGAGTTTCACGGCTACGGCGGCCAGCAGGCCGTGCGCGTGGGCGACTGGAAACTGCTCCGCCGAAACCTCCTCCCCGCCGCGCAGAAAAAGAAAACCGGTGGCCCCACCACGCTGGAACTCTACGACCTCGCCACCGATCCGGCGGAAAAAACCAACCTCGCCACCGCGCGCCCCGACGTGGTTGCGCGCCTCGAACAGGTGATGCGCGAGCAGCACACGCCGTCGCCGAATTTTCCGTTTCCGACGCTCGACCGCTGACGCGGGCGGATCGCGAAACCTCTTACCAAACGCGATTGGCCCTTTGTAGGACCGGCGCTTGTCGCCGTGCCGTCGCGCAGCGCACACGTGAGCGAAGGCGAACGCCAATGGACACTCTCTCGCGGGCAAAGCGCGCCGGCACGCCGACGAGCGGCGGCCCGACGGTCCAAGGGCATTTCGAAAATGGTATGAAACCGCGGGCATAGCGGCTCGAGTCGCGGCGGGCGTCCCCGCCCGCCGGCCCTATCGATCGCCGCCACGCGTCGGCGGGCAGGGACGCCCGCCGCTACGTCGCCACAGGCGCCAGCCCGGAACGAAACAAAATGGTGGAGGTGGCGGGAGTTGAACCCGCGTGCCCCCGGCCTTCGCGCGCCGCGTCTACCATGTTTAGCGTGATGTTAATCTCGCCGCCACCAAGCGACCACGCGCGCTCAGGTGTCGACCAGTCCCCGGATGAAGATACGGCGCGCCGTCCGCGGACGGCTCCGCGCGCTATGCCTGCTGTCGTCGTCGGTGCTAGCTAGCAGGTGTCGCTAGACCGACGTGACCGCACTTAGGCGGCCAGGGGCATTTCTTCGTTGTTGCCGATTGTTTTTTCGCAGGGAGTTTTACGAGCGACCCACGACGCTCGACAGGCAACGGCGCACTCCAACCAAGGGTAGAATCCGGAACACCCCCAAAATTGGGAAAGTGACTGGTGAACTCTTCCGAGTGCGAACCAATCAAAGAACAGGAGCGCGGACCATGGGCCGCACCGGACCGATTGCAAGACCCGCGCGACCCCTGCACCGGCGAGCACGCGCAACACGAAGCACGGTCGCACGGATCGCGGCCTGCGTGGCACGGGGCTCCCGACTCGTGGACAGCGCTCCGCGCCACTCGGGCGGAGGGCTCCGCTTCAGTTCTCCGCGATGCAGTAGACGAATTCGTGCCCGCGCAGGAAGAGTTCCTTGTCCACGGCGACGGGGGAGGCGTCGAGGCGGTCGCTCAGTTGGTTTTTCGCGACGACTTCGAACTTCGTCGTGTCTTTCAGCACCATGACGAGGCCCTCGCGGCCGACGACGTAGAGGTGGCCGCCGGCGGCGAGCGGCGAGGCGTAGATGCCGCCGCGCATGCCCTCGAGCGGCTGATCGACGAAGTGGTATTCGCCGGTGAGAGCGTTGAGGCACGAGAGAAACGCCTCTCGCTCCTTCGTCACAAAAATCCGGTCGCCCGACAGCACCGGCGACGCGACGTAGGGCGTGCCTTTCTTCTGCTGCCAGACCATGTCGGGGCCGGTGGTCACGTCGCCCCGCGCGGTCAGCTTGATCGCCTGAATGTAGAAACCTTGGAAGCCGCTCGTCACGTAAACCAATCCGTGTCCAGTGACCGGCATCGGGATGACATTGGCGCCGAGTCCGCTGGCCTCCCAGACCAGTTCGCCAGTCGCGACATCGTAGCTACGCGTGCGTTTCGAGGCGGGGAGGACCGCCTGCTGTTTTCCGGCGACGGTGACAATCAGCGGCGTGGACCAACTGGTCCGCTCGTCACGCGCCTGCCGCCAGACTTCGGCCCCGGTCTTCTTGTCGAGCGCGACGATGAACGATCCTCCCTCGTGGTCCCACGGCACGATTAGGAGATTGCCGGCGAGCGCGGGTGAGGAGCCTTCGCCAAAGCCCATCTTGATCTGCATGTCGCCGAGATCTTTTTCCCAAATCAATTTTCCCTGCAGGTCGTAGCAGAAGAGCCCGCGCGAGCCGAACGACGCGTAGAGCCGCTCGCCATCGGTGAGCGGGGAAGCCGAGGCAAACGTGTTTGTCTGATGCTTGCCCTCGTGCGGCACCTCGCGGCGCGCGGTTTTTTGCCAGACGATTTTGCCCGTCGCGCGATCCAGTGCGACGACGGCGAACTCGTGGACCTTGGTCGGTTTTCCACCACCGCCGAATCCACCGCGCTTCCCGCCCTTGCCCTTTTGCTCACCGCCGGGAGCGGGCGCAGTCGGGGCCGCGGCGGGCGCCTGGTTGGGCTCCTCGTTGGTCTCGATCGCCGTCATCAAATAGACGCGATCCTTCCAGATGATCGGCGTCGAGAATCCGAGGCCGCCGATTTTCGTTTTCCAACGGATGTTCTGCGTGTCGCTCCAGGTCGTCGGCGGCGTCGCGGTCGGCGCGGAGCCGGTGCCGGCGGTGCCGCGCCACTCGGGCCACGAGGAGAGTTCCGCGGCGCCGAGCGCCGACGAAAAACCGAGAATGGAGAACGTGACGAGACGGGAAACGAGGTGAGTGCGGTGCATTTTGGAAACTGTCGGGGTAATGGAAAAGGGACGGCGTGTGCGGGAGCACGACGCAACGGCGCGCGGGAAGTTGCACGCCCGTCCAACCGCGGTCAACGCCGCGCGAAACCGCGAATCGCCGCTTGAGTCTGTGCGTCTCTCCGCAGCACGCTTGCCCAACCATGAGTTCCGCCCCCTCCCCCGCCGCCCCGCTGAACCGCACCGCCTGGCTCATCTGCACCATCGCCGCCATCGGCTTCGCGTTCGACATCTATGAACTGCTGATGCTGCCGCTCATCATCAAGCCGGCGATGGAGGTGCTAAGCGCGCCGCTTGTCGAAGCCCTCGTAACGGGCGGGATGGATCGGGCGCAGGCCGCGGGGCTGTGGTCGCCGGGTGGTGCGGAATATGTGCGCTGGGCGCGCACGCTGTTCTTTGTGCCGGCGCTGGCCGGCGGCGTGTTTGGCCTGCTCGGCGGCTACCTCACCGATCTGCTCGGGCGGCGGCGCGTGCTCACGTTTTCGATTTTACTCTATGCCTTCGCAGCGTGCGCGGCGGGATTCGCGACGTCCTTGCCACAGCTGTTGTTTTTCCGATGCCTCGTGTTCATCGGCGTGTGCGTGGAGTTTGTCGCGGCGGTCGCCTGGCTGGCGGAGATTTTCACCAACCCGCAGCAACGCGAGAAGGTGCTCGGCTATACCCAGGCGTTCTCCTCGTTCGGCGGCCTGCTGGTCGCCGGCGCCAACATCCTCGCCGCCGCGTGGGCCGCGAGCTTGCCGGCGATTCATGGTGGTCACGACGCGTGGCGCTACACCCTCATCTCCGGCGTCATCCCCGCTCTGCCGCTCATCTTGATCCGGCCGTTCCTCCCCGAGTCCCCGGCGTGGCAGGCGAAGCGCGATTCCGGCACCCTCAAACGTCCGAGCCTCGCGGCGCTTTTCGCGCCCGAACTGCGGAAGACAACGATCCTCACGACACTCATTTTCGCCGCGAGCTACGGCATCGCCTTCGGCGCGATCCAGCAGCTCCCGCAGATCATCGGAGCGCAACGCGTCGGCACGCCGGCTGAGGCGGGCCACGTCGCCGTGCGCGCGATCGCGAAGGAAAAGGGGGACGCCGCGGAAGCGGCGGCCAAGGCCGCGAAAAAACCCGCCCCTGTCGTGCAAAAGGAAAAACGCCAGGCCGCCGGCAACGCCAGCGACCAGACCGTCGCGGGCGTGACGCTCTGGCAGGAAATCGGCGGACTCGTGGGCCGCTTCATCCTCGCGGTGCTCGCCGTCGTGATCGTGAGCCGGCGCACGCTGTTCCGCGTGTTTCAGATTCCGTCGCTCATCTTCGTGCCGCTGCTCTTCTGGTGGATTTCCGGCCAACTCGGCAACGCCGACAGCCTCGGGATGATCAAGGCCGGCATCTTCGTGGCGGGCGTGCTGACGGTCGCGCAGTTTTCGTTTTGGGGAAATTACATCCCGCTCGTGTTTCCCGTGCACCTGCGCGGCACGGGGGAGAGTTTCGCCGCCAACATCGGCGGCCGCGTGCTCGGCACAGCCGCCGCGTGGCTCACGCTCACGCTCTCCGCGTCCGACAAACCCGATCCCGCGCGCGTCGCGCTCGTCGGCGCGTGCGTCGCCGGGGCGTATGCGCTCGTCGGCGCGGTGCTCACGCAGTTTTTGCCGGAGCCGAAAGCCGAAGATTTGAAGGAGTAATCGGCTTCGCCTCCAAAAAACCAAAGCGCCCCGCCATGCCCGCCTTACCCAGCCGCGTGCGTCTCGCGCTTCTCCCCCTCTCCCTCTCTCTCCTTCTCCCCCACTTCAGCCGCGCCGCCGGCGCGCCCGCGCCCGCCGCGAGCACAGCGCCAGCGAGCGCAACGCCCGCCGCTTCGCCCGCGCCCGCCCCCGCGAAGAAAAAACAACTCCCGCCGCTTCCGCTCAGCGCCGTCGCCTCGCCCGCGCGCACGACCGACGGCGTCGAGTTCACCATCGGCCCCGACTACGCCTACGCGCCCGAACTCACCGTGCGCGACAGCGTGCCGAAGGGCACCGTCCACGACTTCACGATGAACTCGGAGGACAGCAAAATTTACTCCGGCATCGCGCGCGGCCAGACCGGCGTCGTGCCCTACAAACGCCGCGTCACCGTCTACGTGCCCGCCGGCTACGTCGCCGGCACGCCCGCGCCGTTCATCGTCGGCCAGGACGGCAACTACCGCGATTTCCTCCCGACCGTCCTCGACAACCTGATCGCCGACAAACGCGTGCCCGCGATGGTCGCCGTCATGATCAACTCCGGCGGTGGCGATTCCCTCGGCAGCCAGCGCGGCCTCGAATACGACACCGTCTGCGGCCTCTACGCGCACTTCATCGAGACCGAAGTGCTCCCGCGCATCGCCAAGGACTACAGCATCACCTTCACCCGGGACCCCAACGCCCGCGCCACGCTCGGCGGCAGCTCCGGCGCCGCCGCGGCGTTCACGATGGCGTGGTTCCGCCCCGACCTCTACCGCCGCGTGCTCAGCTACTCCGGCACCTACGTGAACCAACAGTCGCCCCTCAACCTCTCCGCCCCGCGCGAGGAATGGAAATACCAGCCCGACTCGCCGCGCGGCGCGTGGGAGTATCACGCCAAGTTCATCCCCGAGAGCCCGCGCAAACCCATCCGCATCTGGCTCCACGTCTCCGACAAGGACAACGGCTTCGACCGCGACGAAGCCTCCCACCACAACTGGGTCATGGCCAACCAACGCATGGCCGCCGCGCTCAAAGCCAAGGGCTACACCTACCGCTACGTTTTCTCCGAGGTGTCACGCCACACCGACGGCCGCGTCATCCGCCAAACTCTCCCCGGCGCGCTCGAATGGCTCTGGGCGGACTACAAGCCCGCGCGATGATCGAGGTAGGGACGGCTCTCCGAGCCGTCCGGCGTGCGAATACAAATAACTCTCTTGAGCGAAGAGCCCTCGCGACATGACGGAGATTGAGGCCACCAAAGCTATTCGTGCCGCGATTCTTGCTTCCGACGCGCAGAAGGCTCTTGCGCTCATTAGTGCTACGGAAAATCGACTCGAAATGATGACGCCGTTCGGAACATGGCTGCATGTGGCCGCCAAAACCGGATGCCTTGAGATTGTTCGTGGCCTTGTGTCGATGGGAGCCGACGTCAATCGCCGCGGTGGGACGTTTGGCGGCACTGCCATCAACCTTGCAGCGGCGTATGGCCGATTGGAGGTTGTTGAGTTTCTACTCGCGAACAGAGCCGAATTGGACGTGACCGAGCCCGAAAGGAATCCATTGTTTAGCGCGATTCAGGGTGGTCACCTGCCTATCGTGCAGCTCCTCGTGGAGCGTGGCATCGACACCAAGGTCGCCTACACCGGCTCTTCAATGAAAGGAATGACCGCTTTGGCATTCGCTCGCGAAAGAGGTCAGCAAGAGATTTCTGAGTTTCTTGGCCGGGTTCGATGACGCACGCGAAAAGACGCAAAAAGAAACGGGTCATGGCCAACCAGCGCATGGCCGCCGCGCTCAAGGCCAAGGGCTACACCTACCGCTACGTCTTCTCCGAAGTCTCCCGCCACACCGACGGCCGCGTCATCCGCCAAACTCTCCCCGGCGCGCTCGAGTGGCTCTGGGCCGACTACAAGCCAGCGCGATAGTTCGTAGTCTTCAAAACCATCGGCGCGAACACCGGATTGATCGCAGCAAGTCGCCAGACTTGCCAGAGTGGATGCACCGCGCCAATCGTTTGGTCATGCCCACTCTGACCCACCTCAAGCCGCACCCACGCGCGAAATCTGTTCCGCGCCGACCATCGTTCGGCATCAAGGCACGCAGTGCGACCACACGCCCGGTTGGCATCAACCCCGCACGGGTTGCCGACGCCAATGCCGAGGAGGCCGCATTGATCAACGCGATTGCCCGGGCAGCGGCCGCCAGCCTCGCGACGTGAAGCAGTGGGAAATCTGGGAGTTCCCATTCCCATCGGCGGATGCGCCGCATATGTTCGTGATACTATCGCCCACACGGCTGTGCGACGATGCGAGTTTCGACTCCGTCAACGGACTGCTCTGCACGACGGTGCGCCCGCCCGGCCGGCCGATGAAACCGCACGAAACCTATCTCGACACGGCCGACGGCCTCGACTGGCTGACCTCGGTTCGCTGCAACATGATCTTCCATTTCGCGAAGGCCGCCGCGCGTTCGCGAAGAGGCGTCGTCGGCATCGCGCGACGCCGCGAAATTACGCGCAGAATCAATGACTCGATGGAGTTGCCGGCTTGATTCGCGTTACCCCGCCGCCAACGCCGCTCGCGGATCGAGATCACGCAGCGCGCGGCGGAAGACCCACCAGCCGCACAGCGCGTTGAGCGCCGCGATGCCGGCGAGCATCGCGCCCACGGCCGCGAGCGTCGGCCCCGGCGGCAACGCCGCGAGGCTCGGCGCAATCGCCACGACCGACGCCACCGCGCCGATCGCGAGGCCCCACAGCACGAGCGTCGCGAACTCGTGAAACACCATTTGCCCCAGCACCGCGCGCGGCAGCCCAATCGCCGCCATCACCGCAAACTCCCCGCGCCGCTCGCGCAGATTGCGCGCGACCACCACCGCCAGCCCGAGCGAGCCCAGCACCACGCCGAGCGTCCCGAGCACCGTGAAGATCGCGATGTAGGTGTTTTCGATTTGGTGAAAGGCCGCGAGCACGTCGCGCGTGAGTTCGACCTTGCCACCCGCGTCCGCTGCCGACGCCGCGAGCCGGTCGCGCAGCACGTTCAGCGCGCCGGGGTCGCCCGCGTTCTTCACGTCGGCGAGGAATAGCGCGTAGCCGGGGCTCGACGGAAATTTCCGGAGGAACAGCGCCTCGTCGACAATCAGGTGCCCTTGGAAAATGGAGTCCGGCAGCGTGCCCACGATGCGCACGCTGAACGCGCGGCCGTTATCGTCGGCGTAGGCGAGCGTGTCGCCGACCTTGCGCTTGAGCGCCCACAGCAGCGTCGTCTCGTCCACGAGCGC
>JBEANZ010000575.1:0-10157 GCA_041165185.1 Verrucomicrobiota bacterium
GCCCACCGCCAGTTCGAGGCGACCGCACAGAACCGCATCGTGCTTCTCACCGACGGCGCGGCGAATCTCGGCAACGCGAACCCCGCGCAACTCGCAGCCTCGATCGAGGCGTTGCGCCAGCAGGGCATCGCCTTCGATGCCTGCGGCGTGGGGCTCAACGGCCTCGACGACTCCGTGCTCGAAGCGCTCACGCGCAAGGGCGACGGCCGCTACTACGCGATCAATTCGCCGGAGGAAGCCGACACGCAATTCGCGCGGCAGCTCGCCGGCGCGTTTCGCCCCGCGGCGCGCGATGTGAAGGTGCAGGTGCGCTTCAACCCCGCGCGCGTGCGCGCCCAGCGCCTCATCGGCTTCGAGCAGCACCGCCTGCGCCCCGAGGACTTTCGCAACGACCGCGTCGACGCCGCCGAACTCGCCGCCGAGGAAGCCGCCGTCGCGCTCTACCAACTCGAGGCGCTCCCTACGGGCGAAGGCGAACTCGGCGAGGTCTTCGTGCGCTTCCGCGATCCGGCGAGCGGCAACATGGTTGAGCGCTCGTGGCCGCTCAACTACGAGGCCCGCGCCGCCGCCTTCGACCGTGCGACGCCCACGCTCCAACTCGCCGGCACCGCCGCGCTGCTCGCCGAAAAAATGCGCGGCGGCGCGCTCGCGAGCCAAATCAAACTCGCCGACCTCGCGCCCATCGTGAACGCGCTCCGCACCCGCCCCGTCGGCGGCCCGCGCGTGGCGGAGCTGGCGACGATGTTCGCCCAACTCCGCCGTCTAACCAACGAATGAGCGCGCCCCTTTCATCTTGTCCGCGCCTCGCGCCGTCCGGCGTAGCGGCGGGCGTCCCTGCCCGCCGAGGTTTGCCGGTTGTCGTGAGAGCCGGCGGGCAGAGACGCCCGCCGCTACCGCCTGACAATCGTCTGACATCGATCTGACGCCGCGCTGACACGCCCCGCCGGAAAACCTGCGACCTTCCTCGCCATGATGCTTCACGCCCAAAAATCCGCTTCACCACCCGCCAAATTATTTTCCGCCATGAAAATTTCCGCCCACATCGCATCGCGTTTTTCCCGTAGGGCCGCCGCTTGCCGGCGTGCCGTTGGCCCCGCCGTCGTCTGGCGGAGGCGGGGCGCGGCTATCACATCCGCCGCGCGACGGCTCGGTTGTAGGGCGGGGTCGCCGACCCCGCCGCGAACGTCGCCACCACGTCCGCCAGGTGCCCGCCACGCACGTTTCCTCCAGCGTCGTAGGCAGCCCGCTTGCGGGCGCTTGTCCGTTCACCCAAGAGCGCGAGCAAGCTCGCGGCCTACCACGCTAGCGCAGCGCCTGACCGCCGCGATCCCGGCGGGGTCAGCGACCCCGCCCTACATCCTCACTCGCGCGCTCCGTCCGCTTCGCGCGCTGCGTCGCCATCTCACCGCGATTTTCGCCGTCCTCACCGCCGCACTCCTCACCCTCACCGCCCCCGCCCGCGCCAACTCCCCCGCGCCCGCCGCGCCGCCCCGCGAGGTCGAACTCCTCGACGCCACGCTCGCCGGCGTCGTCAACGAGCCCGCCGGCAGCGTCGCGTTTCGCCTGCGCGGCCAGCTCCGCGCGACGCGCGTCGGCGCGCGGCTGCGTTTGCTTTCGGGTCGCGTCGCGCTCGGCGAAAAAACCTCCGGCGACGGCTGGCACGTCGACCTCGTCACGCCCGTCGCCGGCCCGCCCGCCTACGAACTCGTCTGCGATCGCCGCGGCACCGTGCCGCTCGATTTCTCCTTCATCGCCGGCATCGCGAACGGCGCGCACGGCGCCCACGCCTTCGCCCACCCCAGCACGTCTGCATCACCCAACGCCGCCGCCAACCACTCCGCCGCTGGCTCTTCGTTCACTTCCTCCACCACCACCACCGCCGGCTCCGAATGGCGCTCCGTCGACTTCACCGTTCTCACCGACGCGATTCTCCCCGTCACGCTCACCGGCCTCGACGACGGCGTGAGTTTCAAACCCGACGCCCCCGTCGTCCCCGTCCCGTTCGCTTCCGACCTCACCGTTTCCGCCGCGACTGCATCCACTCCGCCCACGCGCACCCGCCCTCTCGCTCCCTCGTCCACCGCGCCCCTCACTCCCGCCGCGACCGCATCCTCCCCGCTCTCCACCTGGAAAGGCTTCCTCCCCGCGAACGGCGCGGTCGCATTCGCGTGGAAGCACGCGCGCGAGGCGGCGGAGGGCGCGTTGTTTTTCACGAGCAGCGAACTCGCCGAGGTGCGCCTCGGCGCGGGCTTGTTGCGGCAGGTATCGCAGGTGTCGTTGCGCGTGTTGCAGGGGCGGCTCGGCGGTGTGCGTTGCCGGCTCGACGGGCCCGGTGAAATCGTCGGGGTCGAGGGCGCCAACGTCGTCGGCTGGCACGTCGCGCCCGCGACCGCCGACGGCGCGCGCGTGCTCGACGTGCGTTTCAGCCGCCCCGTCGAGACGGAGAGCGCGCTCGTGATTCGCAGCCAGGCCGAGCTGGGCAACTGGCCCGTGCGCGCGGAGCCGCTGCGGCTCACGCCCGAGGGCGGCGTGCGGCACTCGGGCTTCGTGCGCGTCGCGAATACCGGCGCCGTCCGCCTCGAGGTCGCGGAGGCCGCCGGCCTGATGCAGCTCGCGCCCGCGCAGTGGCCGGGCGGCGCGATCGAGGCGGGCGCGCGGCAGGTGTTGGTCTATCGGTTTCCCGCCGCGAGCTACGGCTACCGCGTGCTCGCTACGCAGATCCAGCCGGAGGTCGGCGTCTCCGCCATCGCCACCTACGAGCTCGGCGAAACCGCGCGCGTGATCGCCGCCGCGCTCGAGCTCGACGTGCGCGAGGCCCCGCTGCGCGACTGGACGCTGCGCATCCCCGAGGACTACTCCGTCGTCGCGCTCACCGGCGCCGACGTCGCCGACTACGCGATCGAGAGCACGGCGGCCGGCGGCACGCGCGCCGTCCGCATCCTCTTCGCCCGCGCGATTGAGGGGCGGCAGTTGCTCCAACTGCGCCTGGAAAAAACCCTGCCCGCCGCAGCCGGCGAGTGGCGGTTGCCCGCGCTGGTGTTTCCCGGCGCGAAATCCGTGCGCGGCCACCTCGGCGCGGTCGCCACGCCCGGCTTCCGCCTCGCGCCCGCGCGCGTGGAAAAACTCACCGAGGTGCCGCTGAGTTTTTTCCCGCGTCAGACCGTCGGCCTCCAACAGGCGTGGCGCCTGCGCGACGCGGACTGGGCCGCCGACCTGCGCATCGAGGCGCTTGGTCAGACGGTGCAGGCGGATGTGTTTCACGTTTACTCGCTCCGCGAGGGCGCGGTGAACGCGAGCGTGCTGCTCAACTTTTTCGTCGTCGGCGCGCCTGCCGGCGAGTGGCGCCTCGAGCTGCCGCCCGGCGCGGGCAACATCGACGTCACCGGCCAAAACGTCCGCCGCGACTGGCGCCGCGAGGGCGACCAGATCGTCGTCACGCTGCACCAGCCGGTGCTCGGCGCGGCGACGCTGCTCGTGACCTTCGAGCTGCCGCTCAGCGCGCGCGGCGGTGTGATTCAGCCGGGCCTCGCGCGCCCGCTCGGCGTGCAATCCGAGCGCGGCTTCGTGCAGGTCGTCAGCGCGCAACAGGTGAAACACGAAATCAAAAAAGCCGAAGGCGCGCTCCTGAAACTCGAGCCGGCCGAGCTGCCCGCGGAATTTCGCCTGCTCACGAGCGCGCCGTCGCTCGCCGTTTACCACTACACCGCGCGGCCCTTCGCGCTGGAGCTGGGCGTCGAGTGGTTCGCGCCCGGCGAGACGGTGGAGCAGGTCGTGGACTTTGCGCAGCTCGCAAGTCAGGTCTCGCGCGACGGCCAGGTCGTGACCGAGGCGAAATTTTTCGTGAAGACGCGCGGCCGCAAACCGCTCCGCGTCCTCCTGCCGGCCGGCGCGAAACTCTGGGAAGCGCGCGTCGACGGCGAACTCGTCAACGCCCGCATCGACGGCGCGCAGACGCTCGTCCCTCTCCCCGCGCACGCCAATCCCAACGAGCCCGTCGCCGTGAGCCTGCGCGTCGGCCAGCCCGCGATCGGCGACGGCCGCACCGTGACGCTCGTCGCCCCACGCGCCGCCGCCGCCGCGACCGTGATCAGCGAGTGGACCGTGCGTGGCGACGCCGGCCGCCAACTCGTGCCGCGCGGCGGCAACGCCGAGCCGCTCGCTCCCGCGCTCACCGAGACGGGCTTCGAGTGGCTCTCGGGGCGCGGCGGTTTCGGGATGTTCTCGCTGCTCGCGCTCGTCGGCCTCGGCGCGCTCCTCCTGCGCGCGAACGCCGCGAGCGGCGGCTGGAAAACGCCCGCGGGCCTGCTCGTGTGCCTCGTCGCCGTGGGTGGCGCCGTGATGTTGGCCGGCGCGGCGCTGAACGGCGGGCGCCCGAACCTCGCCGAGCTGAATTTCGCCGCGACGATGGTCCCCGCCGGCGAGACCGTTTCGCTCCAACTGGAAAATCTCCCCGCCTGGCGCGCGCTGATCGTCGGCTGGGGCGCGGTGTGCGCGGCGGTGGGTGCGGTGGCGCTGATCGCGGGCGCGCTCCTTCGCAGCCGCGAGCGTGAGCGAGTGGAAGGCGGAGCACCGCCTCGTAGCCACGAGCGTGAGCGAGTGGAAGGCGGAGCCGCACCGCCTCGTAGCCGCGAGCGTGAGCGAGTGGAGCGTCCGCTCGCCCGCGCGTTTCGCGACGCCCTCCGCGTCCTCGCTCTTCTCGCGATCGCGACAGGCCTCCTCGCGCAACACGAAGGCGCCGCGGCGTTCTTCGCGACGCTCGGCGCGGCGGTCTGCTTCGGCCTGTTCGTCCCCGGCGTCTTCCGCTGGCGCCGCGCCCGCCGCGAGGAGCGCGACGAACCCGCGCCCACGACGCCACCCGGCGCAAACCCCGCCGCCCTCGCCACCTGAACCCACGACGAACCCGACGAAAACTCTCCCATGAAAACCACTCTTCACCTCGCTCGCCTGACGACCCACCAGAACAAATTTGATCCGCCCAATCACGCGGCATCGACGCGCCCGCATTCGGCCTCATGCCTTACGCCCCAAGGGGGCGACAGTCGAAAGCCCAGGGCAACGCCCTGGGAATTTGGTCCCCCTGTTTCACCAAGCCCTGAAAGGGCGAAACCGCTCGGCGACTGGCGCCCCTTCAGGGCTCCGGAAAAAAAATCGGCGAACACCCGGGGCGTTGCCCCGGGCTATCGACTGTCGCCCCGTTGGGGCTTCGGACTTTTCGGCCCGCGAAATTTCCCGGGGAGCGCCTGCGTCTCGCAGGCTGCCCTCGGCGTCCCGCCGAGGGCGTTCGGAGGTGTCGGCGGGACGCCGACACCGGCACGCGAGACGCGTGCGCTCCCCGGGAAGACGCGGACGTTTTTCCAGACTGGCTGGCGCGCTGCACTCGCCGTCGCGCTCCTCCTGTTTTCCGGCCACGAATCACACGCCGCAAAACTCCCGCCGCCTCCGCCCATCTCGCTCGAAAACACCCTCCCCGCGCAATCCATCGTCCAACGCTGGTCGATCCGGAAGGACCGGCTCTTCGGCGAACTCGACGTCACGCTCCGCGGCGCGGCGGGCGAAAGTTTTCTCCTGCTCCGCGCGCCCGCCGTGCTCACGGAGTTCAAGGGCGAGCGGCTCCGCGTGAGCAAACTCGCGGCGCACGACGGCTCGTCCGCCTACTTCGTCACCCTCGAACGCGAGGGCACGGCGACGGCGCGCGTGCGGTTCGAGCTGCCCGTCGCGGATCGCGCGCAGGCGATCGCGTTGCCCACGGGGCCGGCGGCGGCGCAGCGCGTGACCATCGATCTCGATCAGGGCGGGTGGGAATTTTCGTCGGCGTCGGCCGTGCAGATCGTGCGCACCGACGAGGGCGCGACGACGCGCAGCGGGGCGACGCTCGTGCTCGCGCCGCACGCGCTCACGACGATCCGGTTGCAACCGCGCCGCCGCGATCTTGCGGCGGAGGCGACCGTATTTTTCGCGGAGACGGCGAATCTCTACGTGCCCGGGCCGGGCGTGGTGAACGGCGTCGCGCGCGTGAGTGTGCGGCCCACGCAGGGGCGCGTGAGCGCGGTGGAGTTCGATGTGCCGGCGGGGCTGACCGTCGGCGACGTGGGCCGCGGGCCCGTCGGCGCGTGGCGTTTTGATCCGGAGAAACGGCGGCTGCGTGTCGCGGTCGAGCCGGCGCAGGCGGCGGCGTTTTCGTTTACGATCGAGACGCAGCTCGGTGCGGGGGAGCTGCCGTTCGCGCTCGCGCTGGAGCCGCTCCGCACGGTCGGCGCGGCGGGCGACGTGGGGCTGATCGCGCTGGCGTTTGGCGGCGAGGCGCAACCGGAGGGGATTCGCGCGACGGGCCTCTCGGCGGTCAACGCGCAGGACTTCGACGCCACGCTGCTCCCGCGCGCGCCCGACGGCGCGCCGGCGGCGACCGTGCAACACGCGTGGCGCTACGGCGCGACGGGCGCGCGCGTCGAGCTGCGGATCGCGCCGGTCGCGGCGGAGGTGCGCGTCGCGAGCCGGCAGGTGCTCTCGCTCGACGACGATCGCATGGTGCTCGCCGTCGAGCTGCGCGCGGCGATCACGCGCGTGGGGTTGTTCAAGCTGAGCTTCGCGTTGCCCGAGGGATTTGAAATCGAGGCGGTGAGCGGCGCGGCGCTGAGCCTGTGGACCGAGGCGCAGGAGCCGGCCGCAACCGGCGCAGGCGCGGGCGCGCCGCCGCAGCGCATCGTCACGTTGCAGCTCAACGGCCGCACGCTGGGCGAGCAGGCGTTTGCGCTCTCGCTCGCGGGCGCGGCGCCGGGCGCGCAGGCGGCGTGGGCGTTTCCGCGCGTGCTCGTGCGCGAGGCCACGCGGCAGACGGGCGAGGCGCTCATCGTGCCGGGGCGCGGGCTGCGGCTCCGCGCCGTCGAGCGCGAGAAGGTCACGCAACTCGATCCGCGCGCCGTCGGCGGCAATCTCCCGGGCACGCTCGCGTTTCGGTTGTTGCAGGAGGACTGGGTGCTGCGGCTCGGCATCGAGGTGCTCGAGCCGTGGGTGACGGTGCAGGCGTTGCAGGAGGCGACGCTGCGCGAGGGCCAGACGCTCACGCGTCTCGCGCTGCGCTACCGCGTGGAAAACGCCGCCGTGAAAACCGTGCGCGTGCGCCTGCCCGGCCTCGGCGACGAGCGCGCGCGCACCGTGCGCGCGACCGGCCCGGCGGTGAGCGACATCGTGCGCGTGCCCGCGACGCCCGACACGTGGGAGATCCGGTTCCAACGCGGCATCGCCGGCGAGACCGACGTGCAGATCGAGTTTCAGGGGCCGACGGCCGGCGACGGCGCGCGCGAACCGATCGGTCCGCCGGAGTTTGTCGGCGTGCGCGCGGCGCCGCAGTTCGTCGCGGTGCGCGGCGGCGGGCGGCTCGAGCTCGAGGCGGGCGCGCTCCCGCGCGGGTGGACGCGCGTCGATTGGGCGGCGGTGCCGGTCGCGCTCCAGAATCGCAGCGACCGCAGCGTGCCCGCGTTGTGCTTTCGCGTCGCGGAGCCCGAGGGCCCGCTCGTCGTCGCCGTGCGGCGGCACGAGGTCGCCGAGGCGCTCAAGCTGCGCGTGACGCAGGGCGAGCTCACGACGCTCTTCGCGCCGAGCGGCCCGAGCCTGACCGCCGTCGATCTCAAGGTGGACGTGATCGAGAAAAGCACGTTGCGCGTGCGGCTGCCGGCGGGGGCGCGGTTGTTCAACACGTTCGTCAACGGCGAGGGCGTCGCGGCGGTGCGCGAGGGGGACGCGTGGTTGTTTTATGTTTTCCCGAATCCCACGGCGAAGGCCGGCCACACGGCGGTGGTGCGGCTCGTTTACGCCGCGCCCGCCGCCGCGCCGGATCGGCTCGGGCTCGTCGCGCCGAGCGTCGGCGTGCCGCTCGAAAACGTGACGTGGCGCGTCGTCATCCCGCCCGGCTACGCGCTCGACCGCTACGCCGGCGGCCTGCGACTGCGCGAGGATCGCGCGGCGAAAAATTTCGGCGTCGAGGACTACGCGTCGTCCGTGCTCACGAAGCGCCGCGCCGAGGCGAAGGAGGGCCAGACGCTCCTCGCGCAGGCCGGCTCATGGCTCGCGAGCGGCGATCAGGAGAAGGCCGCGATCGCGTTCAGCCAGGCGGCGGGCAACAGTTTCCTCGACGCCGCGACGAACGAGGATGCGCGCGTGCAACTCCGCAACCTGAAGACGCAGCAGACCGTGCTCGGCCTCAACACGCGTCGCCAACGCCTCTACCTCGACAACGGCGGCCAGGTCACGACGCGCAACGACCAGCTCGAGCAGGCCGCGAACCTGAATCCGTTCATGCAGGGCAAACTGAATTTCAACCCGCAGCAGGTGGACCAGCTCCTCCTCGGCAACACCACCGAGGAAAACACCGCGCTGCGCGGCATCGCCGCGCGCCTCGTCGATCAACAGCTCGGCGCCGAGCCCGCGCCCGGCGCGATCGACGTGACGCTGCCGGAGCGCGGGCGCGTGCTGACGTTTACGCGCAGCCTGCAGGTCGACGGCGCCGCGCCGTTGGAGCTCGCGCTCGTGCTCGGGAAAAAATCCACGCTCAACCCGTGGCTGCTCGGCCTCCTCGCGGGCGGCCTCGGCGTCGTGGCGCTGACGGCGACGGCGCCACGCGGATCGCGGACGTAGCCTCGCGCGATGGCGGGCTGCGGAAAAAGGTAGCGGCGAGCGCCAGCGAGCCAATGGCGGACCACTTCTGACTGGAGTCCCCGCGGGTTCGCGCGAAGCGTGCCGCGCAGCCCACTCGTCAGCACGCGTCGCCCCGCCCGTTTCCCATCCCCCCGCCCATGCTCCCTCCACTCCCGTTCCGCCGCACCCTGCTCCGCTCGATCCTCGCCTTCGCGCTGTTCCCGTTCGCGCTCGTTGCCCAGACCGCGCCCCCGAAGTGGCCCGGCCCGAAGCCCGCGAAAAACGATTTCGCCAAATGGGAGAAAGACATCGCCAAGTTTGAGGCCGCCGACCGCGCCGCGCCGCCGCCGCAAGGCGCCGTGCTTTTCGTCGGCTCCTCCACCATCGTGCGGTGGAAGACCCTCGCCGCCGATTTCCCGCATACGACGGTCCTCAACCGCGGTTTCGGCGGCAACCAGATCAAGGACTGCACGCACTACGCGGAGCGGATGATTTTCCCCTACGCGCCGAGCGCGATTTTTCTGCGCGCGGGCGGCAACGACCTCAACGCCGGCTGGCCCGTCGAGGAAGTGTTGGCCGATTTTAAAACCTTCGTCACCACCGTGCGCGGCCGGCTGCCCGGCGTCCCGATTTATTTCATCGGCCTCTCGCCCTCGGTGAAACGCCTCGAACAGGTCGCGGCCGGCAACCAACTCAACGATCTCGTCGCCGCCTACTGCCGGACGCAGCGCGGCCTGACCTACATCGACACCCGCACGATCACCCTCGACGCCGCCGGCCACGTCCGTCCCGAGCTCTTCGTCGCCGACATGCTCCACTTCAACGAGGAGGGCTACAAGCTGCTCGTCGCCGCCGTGCGCCCTTCCGTGCCGCGGACGAAATAGGCGGCGCCGGAGCGCGAGGTTGTCCTCGCCGTGCCCGCCGCCGTGTGTTGCGTCTCCCGCGTGGGCCAAAAGAAAAAATTCAACGACCAACCCTTCCCCTACCATGCCGAGATCGAGCTGGAGATTTCCACGCTCACGAATCTCGGCAGCGGCCTCGGCCGCGTCGCGCTCCCCGGAAGCGAAAATCAAGAATCGAAAACTGAAAATCCCGCCGGCGGCTGGGTCGTGATGGTCCCCTTCACGCTCCCCGGCGAACGCGTCCGCGCGCGCGTCTTCCGCAACCACAAGAATTTTTCCGAGGCCGATCTCGTCGCCGTGCTCACGCCGTCGCCGCATCGCGTCGCGCCCGCGTGTCCGCTCTTCGCCCGCTGCGGCGGCTGCCAATACCAACACCTCGCCTACGCCGAGCAGCTCGCGTGGAAACAGCGTCAGGTCGCCGAGCTGCTCCGGCACATGGCGGGCCTCGCGGATTACCCGGTCGCGCCCGTCGTGCCCTCGCCGCGCGAACTCGGCTACCGCTCGAAAATCACGCCGCATTTCAACCCACCGCGCCTCGCGCGCGCCGAAGCGCCGAGGGCGGCGAGCGGAGAGCTCAGAGCTGAGAGCTTAGAGCCAGACGCCGAACCGCGTGAGCCAAGCGCC
>JBEANZ010000576.1:0-3451 GCA_041165185.1 Verrucomicrobiota bacterium
CTGGAGCAGCCGGACACGCCCGCCGCCCTCGCCGCCAAACTCGTGGTCCACTACGAGACCACCGTCGCGCAGTGTGAGACCGATGTGCTCACTTTCCTCGGCCAGATGCTCGCCAACGACCTCGTGACCATCGGCGACATCGCATCGGCGCAACCCGTGTCCGCGCCGTGAGCGCGCCGGCTCCGCCGCCGGTCGCCCGCGCGGCGGCCGGCCCGGGGCGCGCGTTGTCATGAGTTCGATCTGCGGCATTTTTTATCGCGACGACCGCCCGGTCGCCGCGCCCGAGATCGACGGGATGGTGGCGAGCATGGCCTATTGGCGGCCGGACAAAATCGACGCGTGGCACGAGGGCGCGGTGGCGTTCGGACATCTCGCGCTGTGGAGCACGCCCGAGGCGGTCGGCGAAGCGTGTCCGTTTCGCGAGGCGGCCAGCGGCGTCGTGGTGACGGCCGACGCGCGCATCGACAATCGCGCGGAACTCATCGCGACGCTCGGCCTGGGCGACCGTCCGGCGGGCGGGATCGGCGACACGGAACTGATCGCGCGGAGCTACCTGAAATGGGGCGACGCGTGCGTGGAGCACCTCATCGGAGATTTTGCGTTCGCGCTGTGGGACCCGCGGCGGCGCCGGATTTTTTGCGCCCGCGATCCGATGGGCGTGCGCTCGCTGCACTATTTCGCGGACGCGCGGGGATTCGCTTTTAGCACGGAGATCAAGGCGCTGCTGACGTTGCCCGCCGTGCCGCGCGACGAGGATCCCCTGCGGTGGGCAATGTTTGTCGCGGGCCACTATTTCGGCGACAGCACGCGGTTTCGCGCCATCCGCGTGCTCCGCCCGGCGCACACGCTCGCGGTGGATGCGGGACAACTCGCCACGCGCCGCTACTGGCGCCTCGATCCGGCGCGGGAGATACGGTTGCGCACGGACGACGACTACGTCGCCGCCTTCGAGGAAATCCTCCAACGCGCCGTCGACGCGCGGCTGCGCTCGACGGGGCGCGTCGGCTGCATGTTGAGCGGCGGCCTGGACGCGACGACGCTGCTCGGCGTCGCGCAACGCAGCCGCGCGATCCCGCCGGCGAACCTGACGGCCTACACGTGGGCGTTGCGCGAGGGCGACGACAACCGCATCCCCGACGAGCGGGCGTATGTGGACGCGTTTCTCCGCGCGCACCCCGTCGATCACGAATACCTCGTGCTGAACTCGCACCGCGTGTTCGAGGACGACGTGGAGTTTGAGCATTTTCAGGACGGCCCGACGCTCAACTTCCAGCACTGCGCGATGCGCGACACGTTCGGGCGCGCGCGGGAAAAAAACGTCCGCGCGCTGCTGCTCGGCGAGGGCGGCGACGAGACGGCGAGTTACGGGGCGCCGGACTATTTCCTGCACCTGTTGCTGCGGCTCGACCTCGGCGGAGTGCGCCGCGAGGTCCGCGCGTGGGCCGCGCAGGGGGCGACCTCTGAGTGGCAGGTGTTTAAGAGCCACGTCGTCCGGCCGCTGGTGCGGCGGGATGTTTTGCGGAGCCCTTTCCTCGCGCAAAAATACTACCGGGAATACCTCGCGAACTTCCGCGACCCGCAGGGCAACGGCCTCCCGATCACGGCGGACGTCATCCGGCGATCGGGGCTGCTGGCGGCGTATGAGGGCACGCGACCGCCGTTCGGCCCGGCGTGGCGTGCGCCCATCCGCTGCAACCAAATCGACGGGCTCACGGGGCAGGACACCTACGCGCACGTCGCGAACTCATGGAACGTCGGGGCGCTCTACGGCATCGAGTGCCGCTTCCCGTATCTGGACCGGAGGGTGGTCGAGTTTTGCGTGGGCGTCCCCGCCGAACAGCACCGGCGCGACAACTGGGGGCGACTCCTGCTGCGGCGGTGCGCCGACCGGTGCATCCCCGCGAAAATCGCGCGCCGGCGGGACAAGTCGTCCACGTGGCCGGACCTCCTGCGCGGCATCGCGCACAACGAGGCCGCGCTCACCGCGGAGTTTGCGCGCTGGGCGGTGCACCCGCGAGTGACGGCGTATCTCGACGTGGCAAGGTTGCGGAGCGACCTGGCGAAAATCACGGAACTGGCCCGCACCGGCGCGACGACCGGCCGGCCGCGCGTGGGGATGTTTTGCCGCGCGCTGGCGGTTGGGAAATTCCTGGCGCGCGGTTGAAGGAAAATCGCGCGGCGGGTGCGGCTGGAAAAATTTTGGATTGAAATTCGCCCCGGCCTCCGCCGTTTTTTTCCGCATGAATCCTTCCGATGCCGAATCAGGTTTTCCCAAGAACGACAGCGCTAGCCCGGCGCCGGTTGCAGCGCGTGAGCCGTGGGGCGTCCCCACGTTGATCCCGTTGGACCTCAGCGCGGCGCGCGGATTTTTCTGCTCGAAGACCAACGACGGCAGCAAGGACCTCGGTCCGATGAATTGTTCCTGACGGGTCGGTGACCGTCGCCGGGGGCGGGCGAATGGAGGCGACACGCCGCTCCTCCCGGTTTTGTGGGAGCGGGCTCAGTTTGAGCCGCTCGTCATGTGAGCCTGCCACGCGGCGTAGGCCGCTTCGGCCGCGAGGAGTGGCTTTGTCGCCTGGAGCGCGGTCGCTGCGTCGGGCGGAGGGCTCCCGGCGGGGAAGGGCCGCACCGGATATTTGGCGTGCCGGCTTAACACCGCCTCCACACGCGGGTCGTCGGCGCGCAGCGCGGTGCCAGAGAGGCGGTTGACCGTGGCGAGGTAGCGGGTCGCGAAGACGCCGTAGTCGATGACCTCCGTGAAACACCGCGCGTGGTCGAGCGCGGCGCGGAGATTTCGTTCCGCATACCACGCATACCACGCTTCCTCTGAGTAGTTCTCCAACGCGCCCTCCACGCCGCCGAACATCGCCGCCATCGCCGCGCGCGCATCCGGAGCGAGAAATCCCGGCGGCGCGGCCCCGACGGACGCCACGATCTCGCGCGGCGAGCGCAGGAGATAAATGAATGGCACCGTCGGAAAACACGCGCGCAGGGCCGGCACGGCGAGCACGGCGCGCGAATCAAACTTCATGACCAACCGCGCCTCGCCCGGCACCGGCCCGAGACCGTGCGCCGCGATTAGCGCGTGGAGGGCGCGCCGCGAGTCGGCGCTCGCCAGCTGGCGCCAGCGCGCGTCGCGGAAATCGTGAAACGCCCCCGGCTCGTCGAAGACGCGCGCGCCCCCGGCCGCCGCGAACAACCGCGCCAGCAACGTCGAGCCGCACCGCCCGCCGTGAAAAATAAACGCCGCCGGCCGCTGCCCCGGCTCCGCGCGCAGGCGCCCCTCCAGCCGCTCGATCGAATACAAGAGCGACTCCGGCCGGTGCGCCCCGCGCCACCGCATATTCACGAAGGGAAGCGTTTGGCGGTGACGGCGAGGATCGCGCGACGGGCGTGGTCTTCACCGAAGTGGGTCTGGTGGTCGGTGGTGGTGAGGTGACGCCCGTTGGGC
>JBEANZ010000577.1:0-11187 GCA_041165185.1 Verrucomicrobiota bacterium
GTGCGACAAAGATTGCAGGGCTTGCTCACATCAAACGTCTCGACGAGCGCGGCGGTCACGGAGGCGGTTTGCGCGTAGCCGGCGAACATCCGCGCCCACGCGACGACTTGCGCGACATCTCAGATCGCGCCGTTGGCGCAGAGCCAGGCGAAAAAGAGGGAAGCGATGGCGATGGTGCGGCGCACGGCGGCGGAACGTGGCGGGAGCAGGCGACGGCTCAAGGAGGTTTTCCCGTCCACCGCTACTTCGATTTGGCCGGCTCGCGGCGCGGGATCACCGCGACGATGTGCGTCGCGATTTGATCGGCGACGGCGGTGGGGTCGGTGAGGGCGACGGGATAGGTGGCGGTCCACTTCACGTCGCCGCCGGCGACGGCGACGAGGCGCACGACAAGCGCGCGGGCCTCGCCCTCGCCCGTGACCTCGCCCGAGAGGACAAAGCCGGCACCGCCGGCCTTGCCACGGCCGGCGCGCGCGGGATCGACGGGGCCGCCGCCGGGCGGCGGGCGCGCGAGCCCGACGTCGCGCGGGTGCGCGAGGCTGAGATGGCCGTAGAGCGACGCGAAGACGGCGCTGGCGAACTTGTCGGCCGGCTCGTCCGAATCGAGTTTGGCAAACGGGACGAGCAACACGGTCTTCTTGCCCGGCCCGGGGCCGTCGACGTTGACGCCAAAATTCCGAGCGAGCTCGTTGCCGATGCGGGCGAGGTCGGCGGCGTTGCCGCTCTTGCGGGCCTCGCGGGCCGCGGTTTTCACGGCAGCTTCGGCGGGCGTCTCGGTCTCGGCGGGCGCGGGGCGCGCGGCGGTGGCGGGGTTTTTCGAGGAATCGCGGCCGCACTTGAGCGGGAGCAGCGTGAGCACGACCCAAATCGTCACCACGACGCGCACCCAGCGCGGCGCGCGCAGGAAAATCATCCACGCGACGTGCAGCGCCCACCGGAGCACCTCAAACAGGAACCGCAGCCCGTGCAGAAAGCCGGCGCGGTCCGGCGCGTGCGGCATCGGGGGCAGGGGCGGCGGAGTGTTTGCGGGCGGCGGCGCGAGCGGCGGCGGTTCGGGCGCGACGGGCGGCGGCGCACCAAACGGTGCCTGCGTGCGTTGAAACGGCGCGCGCGTCGCCCCGGCAGGCCTCACCGCGATATGGGTTTCCCGCGCGACCAGCCGCCGAAGCAGGTGGTGAAGCGCGGGCGTCGCATGGCCGCCGGGGGCGCGCAGCCATTGCACGGTGAGAAATTTGTCCGGCACGCGTGCGGTGGACTCCGACGTGTCGTCGAGGACGACGGGCAGGAGGAACAACACGTCGTCGGCCATATCGAGCGTGCGCTCGGTCGCGAGCCGCCACTCGCGGCGGAAGTAGCCTTCCTTGCGCGCCTCGGTCGTGGCCGAAATCACGGGCATGAAATACTCGCAGTCGCGGATCTGGCGGCGGAGTTTCTGGTCCCACGCGTCGCCGCCGGTGAGCTCGTTTTCGTCATACCACACGTCGATGCCGCCGGCGGCGAGGGTGTCGCGGAGGAGTCGCGCCGCAGGCCGATCCTCGGAGGCGTAGCTGATAAACACGGTCGGCCCCGGCGCGGTGGGCGGCGGGGGCGCGGTCGGTTCGGATTCGCTCGGCATGGTTCGCGGGAAAGTCGCTTCGCGCGCTAGACGGGTCAAGCGGTGTCTCGGCTACGCGGACCGGCGGCGAAATTCCCCGGGCCGCGCGCGAGCACGCTACTTGGCGGCGGACGGCTGGTCGATGAGGGCGCGCGCCTGGAGTTCGCTCGAGCCCTTGTAGTAGGGCGGCAAGAGCAGCAGGAGCGCGCGGTCCTTCGGGCCGAGTTCGACGGTGCCGGCGTAGGCGGTGCGCTTGGCGGAGCCGGCGCGCAGGACGAGTTTCGCGGAGCGGCCCACCGCGATGGGCGGACTCAGGCCGGCGGGCAAGGTGAGCGGCTCGCCGTTGATGGTGCCCGTCAGCGTGGCGCCGCCGAGATTGAGGATCGCGATTTGGCCGGCGGCGTGGTGCGCGGCGGTGGCGTTGACGACGGTGATCTGAAAACGCGGGCCGGTCGCCGGGGCGGGCTGGAGCGGCGTGAACAGGAGCAGCGCGTCGCGCGTGTCGGCGGGCGCGGCGAGTTCCGCCACGACCGCGCCGCTCGTGGAATCCACAAACCGCAACGGCCACGGGCCGCGAAACTCGTAGCGCGGCGAGCGCGCCGTGGGGTAGAACACGACGGGCTGCGGCTTCGCGCCGGCACGCGGGAGGAAGGTGATGTTTTCGAGCGGCTTGGCGGCGAAGACGGTGAAGCGCAGGGGCGAGGGCGCGGGTTGGGCAGAGACCAACGGGGCGAAAAGGATGAACGCCATCACGCCGAGGAACGAGCGACGGTGGACTCGATGTAGGGCAGGGGCTCCCGACCCCGCCGGTTTGGCGCGTGGACCGTGAGCGGCGGGGTCGGGAGACCCCGCCCTACAAAATTGCCTCAAATGTCCGACTTCGTGAGCCATCGGAAGGAGACGATTTTGAAGCGGCGACCGTTGGCCGTGTTGAGGGGATTGCCGAGGGCGGCGGGCGGAATCTCGGCGGCGTCGCCGGTGGCGGGGCTCGGATCGAAATACTCTGGCACGCGCTGGACAATCGCCTCGCACCAGGCGCGGCCTTCGGTGGCGGCGGTGGCGGGATTCACGGCCTCGCCGTAGGTGCGAATGACAAAGGTGTCGGAGCGCGGAAAAAGCACGGGCGCGAGCGCGGTCATGACGTCGGCTTGGGTGAGGAACTGGGAGCTAAATTCGGGAATCGAGGAGTTTATCCCCGCGTCGAGGATGGCCTGTTCGAGGAGGCTCGGAGCATCGGGCGCGGTCGGCGCGAGGAACTCCTCGAGGGCGCGAAACGGCCCGCTCGCGCCGTGGCGCGTTTTGATGGCCTCGACGACTGCGGTCGCGAACGCAGCGACTTCGGTCGCGGTGAGCTTACGAATCCCCTGCCGGAAGAGCGCGTTGTTGGCGGTGCTCGGAGGCGCGTTAGGATCAGAGGTCTCCTGCGCCGACTGGGAAAAACGCAGGAACTGGGCGTCACTCGATGGAATCGTGGCCGTTACCCCACCGTCTGCGGTGCCCGTTGTTGGGTCAGCGACAAGATAGGTGAAGGCCTGCGGCGCGGGGAAACGCACGCCGCGCAGGACGGCCGTCCACGCGGCGACGTTCGTCGAGTTGAGATTGAACGCGCCGCCCTGCAGGAAAAAACGCGACGACTCGGGTTTCGTCTCCGGACCGGGAACGACGTTGCCGTCCTCATCCGTCGTGCTGGGCGGGCGGATGTCGTCGAGCGTCACGCGCGCGCCGTCGGCTTTGCGCAAAGGTTTGAGCAGCGGATTCGGGAAGAGAAGTTCGCCGGCGGTGTTCGTTGTCGGAGCGATGCCGGCCGTGAGCCCGGAGAAGAAATAGCGGTCGAAAAATTCGGCGGTGGCGACGCCGTTGAGCGCGGCGGTCGCACCCCAGGAGTTGCCGAACGCGAACGGCCGCTGACGATCGAGCGGGAGGTGTTGCAGCGCGCCGAGCGAGAGCAGCGGCGCGCGCGGCAGCTCGAACACCGGGGTGTCCTTCGCGACCGACAAATCGTCGGGCGCGCGGTCGAGGAGGCGGTCGGGCGCGGAGACAGTCCTGTAATCATAGAAACTCGCCGGGTTCTCGGGGTTGGCGACCGTCGCCTGATACGCGAAAGCGTCAGCGCCGAGCACTCCAGAGCGTAGGTCGCGGCCGAGGGTGGAGAGCCACGCGGGGTCGTCGATGCTCTCCTTGAGGCGGAACACGTAGGCGAATTGGAAGGTGCTCTGGTTGAACCGCTGGCCGGTCGTGGTGAAACGGGTGAACTCGGGCGAAGTGTAGGTGGCAAGTTTTACATCCCCGCCCGCGCGCACGGCGTAGAGCGTGACCATCAACGAGCGGCTCGCGGTGAAATCGTGGACGTCCATCTCGTGGTCGCCATCGACGAGCGGGGAGCCGGGAATATCGACGACAGCGCCATCGCCGGAGCGGCCGTTGATGTCGCGCGAGTAGAAAACCGAATCGAAGCCGGCGGAGCCCGGAACGCCGGACTTGTTTTCCGCCGCGACCCACGAATAAACGCGCCCCGGCAGCCACGACTCCCGATCGGGCGCGGGTTCGGCAGAGCTGGATCCGGTCGGCGTCGCACTCCACGGGAGGCTCACCGACATCGGCGCGCCGTAGAGTGAATGCAGCGATAGCCCACGGACTACCGCCGCGCCGCGAGTGGATTCTTCGTCGTCGATTTGGAGCGAAGGGAGGTTGGAGATTTCAAGACGAAGCTGCTCAGGAGCGAGGGCGGACGTGTAGGGATTCCAGAGCGAAATTGCCCATTGAGCGCGCACCTGAAGTGGGGCGAGCCCCGAAGTAGGATTGCCACCAGCGGTGGGCGGAGTGCGGACGTTAAACCTGATCAGAAAATAGCTGAGGACCGGCGCGACGGAGAGCGTAGCGCCGTCGGTCGTCGTCGGGACCTGCATCACGTAGCGACGCTTTAATGGGTCGGTCGGGGCCTCCATGTAGCCGCCGGTGGCGGGATCGTAGTTGGCCCACGCGGCGAAACCGCCGCCGAGGAGTTCGGGCTTGAGCGACAAATCCTGGCGCAGGCCGCCGCGTTTGGTGTCGGCGAGGACGTTGAAATTATTCGGCGACCAAGCGTGGAAATTGTCCTGCAACAGCGTGGTGCTCCTGTTTGTAGGTCTGACACCAACAAGAGTCGTCGACGTGTTCCCGCTATTCCACGTCTTCAGAAAGCCGATTTGGGTGTAGGCGGTCACTTTCTGATTCGCGACAAGTAGAGAGTTGTTGTCCTCGCGCGGCTCGAAAATCGTCGCGCCGGTCGCGGCGTTCGCCGCGCCGGCGCCGAGGGCGAGTTGTTGCCGGATGCGCGCGCGGGCGTCGGCGGAGTCGTAGGGCGCGTAGGTAATGGCGGCGGAGCCGTCGGGAACTGCGACGGGTGCCTTGACGCCCTGGTCGCCAATCCACCAGGCGTAGCGACCGATGGTGGTGGGGGGGGAATTCGCGGGCACGCCGGGGACGCCGACGGAGGTAATGTTTTGGAGCGGTGCCACCACGAAGCCGGCAGCCGTATCGACCGATTGCGCACCCACGAGCTGAACGGTGGGCGCCCCGACCGTGCCGGGCTGCACCGCGAGCGAGTTCGGCGTGCCATCGGCGGCCGCGAACTCATTGCCGCTGACCAGCCACGTGATCGGCCTGGAATCGGAGCCGGCCGCATCCCAGACGCCGGTGTAAAATCGGGTGTTGTTGGCGCCGCCAAAATTCTCGGCGGTGGCGGTCACGCGTTGATCGGGGCCGGTATGTTTTTGGAGCTGGGCCACTGCGACATTGAGTGCCACGAGGGCGTTTTCGCGGGCTTGGGCCTGGCGTTGAGTGTTTCCGGCGACAGCGGTCTCGATGCGCGTGTAACTCGCCAGCCCAATCACCAGCACGAGGAGAAACGCGAGCATCGTAACCGTGAGCAACAGGGCAAACCCGCGGGTCTGCGATGCGCGCGACCGACGCCCAGCGACCAACGACCCGAGGCCAACTAAGGTAGACCGCCGAAACCCGCTCCCATGCTCCGAGAGGGCGTGCAAAGACGTTTGTGGCCTCAGGGCTCTCGTCGCGGGTCGCTGCATTCTCATCTCCATGTCAGAGCGATTTGGCGTTGAGGACGATCCGGCGCGTGAAGACCCGTGAGTTTTCCATCGCCACACCCCACCACCAGGCCTGCGCGTTGCCGTTATATTTGGTCGGCACAGTGAGCGCCGGCGTTTGGTTGGCCTCGATGTAGGCTAGTTTGGCGGCACCATCATCCGTGAGGACGCGCACCATGACGTCGACGACATCGGGCATCACGGTCCCGAAGTTGGCCGCAGTAACCGGCGTCGACGATGGGAGAGAAGCGCGGTGGCGAGAATTCGCGGTGCCGTTGGGACGTCCCGTGGCATCGGCAGGAAACACGAGGCGGAGGCCGCCGCCCTGCGTGGCGTCGCGCACGTAGAGTCGGACGCCGAAGTCGATGACGTTGTCGGCGAGGACCGCGTCGAGGTTTCGGCCGATGGCACCGGCGTTAGAACCGGGCACCTGAGTGCCGCGCGGATCGCCAGTCTGCGATCCGTCGTTGGTCGACGTGGTATTCGTCGTGTAGGCGGCGGCCGTGATGTTGAACCCGGACTCGAGGACACCGGGCCGACCGCTGGCAGCGGCAGGACGCGCCTCCGACCGGTGGAGGAGGTAGCCTTGCGCAGTGGTGTTCGCGCCGTTGGTGGCGGCAAAGCGGCGGATGATTTGGTAGCCGACGGCAACAGGGGCGGAGCCGGTATTGACTGAAGTGGTGGCGGACGCGGCGTTGTTGGCGCCGCGTCGGGTGGTGAAAAAGCGGAGCCACACACCGGCCTTGCCGAAACGGGCGTCGGCGAGGCCCGGTGTATTCAAGATGACGGAGCCGTTGGCGCCTGCGCCGGTCGGTTTCGGATTGCGGACGGCTTCGGTCCAAAGGCTGCCCGGGTTGGAGGTTCGGTCGAGGATGTCAGCGGCGAGCCAGACGTTGCCGTCATCGCGAAACATCGCGCCTTGCAGATCGAGTTGGAGTTGATCGAGGACGAGACGGGCTTGGGAGTCGGCGCCGAGGCGACCGCTGGCGCGGGCCCAACCGGTGGCGACATTTCCGACGATGACGGCAATGGCCGCGGCGAGGGCCGCAGTAATCGCCGCGGCGACCAGCAACTCAAGCAACGTGAAGGCGCGGCGCGAGCGACGCGGGGCGGGACGGACGGAGGGCGACGCGTTCATGCTAGCGGGTGATCGCACCGGTGAAGAAGAGCGTCTGCTTCGCGCTGTGGTCAAAGGTCACAGCACCGCCACCGGGATTGGCGCCGACTTGCACCGCCGCGCCACCGGCAGCGGGGGTGAACGAAGGCCAGCGCACCCGCAGCGTGTAGACCACAAGCACGGCGGTCTCGTCGGCGGCCTTCGGGGAAAGCGTGTCGTTGCGGATGAGTTCGACCTCAAAAAACTTGTCCGCGTCGGCGACAACGGCCGGCGGATTGGCGGCATCATACCAGCCTCTGACCGTCCGACGCCCGTCGTAAATTCCGATCTCGCCCCCGAGCTTGGCGAAAATGACGGCTGGGTGGCGGACGCCGTCGTTCGGGTTGTAGGTGCCGGAAGCGTCGTTCTGCTGAACGGCCGCCGCGTCTTGGATCAGCTGCTCGGCAGCCGCAAAATCGCGCGCGGCGATGGCCTGCACGCGAGCACGCACGGCATCGGCGACAAAGGCGGCTGCCTCGGTGTCGGCGACGTTGGCAACGGATTTGGTCACCGGGGCAAACAGCCCGAGCAGCGCGACCAAGCCTACGGCAAAGAGGCCGACGGCCACGACAACCTCGATCAGCGAAAACGCCCGCGAGCGCGGTCGCTTACGCGCGGCGCTCGACCAAAAGGGTCCCCGAGCGCCCGGTGCCGAACGGAGCGGGTGCGATGAGATCAAGCTAGGAAGAATCGGCGGCACAGGGTCAGAAGCTCGTGGCGTCGTTGACAAACGAGATCGCGCCGGTCTTGCGGACGAAGATGCCCCGCACGCCGTTCGCGTTGTTGAACTTCGGCAACGTCGAGGGAGCGAGAACGGCGGTGGTCAGCGCGATCTTGGTCGGGGTAGCGGTGGTGTTGGAGCTGACGGTGCCATCGGCGGCAAACTCGAGATAGTAGGCACGCCCGCCGCCGGCACCGCCGAAGATCTGGCCGGCGGCGGGGCGGCCGGGACCGGGGACGATACTTTGGCCGTTGACGGAAAAATTCGTGAGAATCGTGGGGGAAAAAACGGACACCGGACCCGTCGCAGCGTTGTTGTTCCAGGTCACACCGGTGTTGAGATGACTGGCGGGGACGGGCGTCGGGGGCACGATACAGACAGGGGCGGGCAGGAGCACCGGGTCGCCGGCGGCAACCCAGATACTGGTGCCTTGGGGTGTGGTTTCCTGACGGACGACCTGAAGGTAACGGAGATATTTGTAGGCATCACCGGCGGGCGGCTGCTGCGCATAGACCAGCACGCGCGCGCTCGTCTGATGCAGGGCGGCCTGGGCGCGAGCGGACGCCACGACGCCGGAGAGGATGTTCTGCGCGTTGGCGAGTGCAGCCCCCTCGCCGCCTCGACCGCTTAGGGCCACCCCAGTGGTCAAGACGAGCACCGCGATCAACCCGCAGACGGCAAGCAGTTCCACCAGCGTGAAGGCGCGGCGCGCGTCGCGCCCATGCGCCACCCGGCGGGCAAGGAAGTTCGCAAGCAGGTTCGCGGCGATCATCGATCACTTCCAGCTCAACAACAGATCCGCCGACGACGCTGCGTGCGGCGGCGCGCAATAGAAAATCACGCCGGCGCGCACCCCGAGGTTGGTGCCGGTGGGGAAATCGCCAGTGTTACCCGTGGTCGGACCGGCGATGCGGATACCAGCGTTGTCAGGAGGGCTAACGGCCGGGAGCGCGTTGATGCCGTCGCCCCCGGCCGTGCCCAACGCGATCTTGCCATCGAGGTTGCGGTCGACGAGGACCACGATGTCGGTGTTGTCAAAGGCGTCACGGAGCAGACCGCGCTTGGATTGGAGCGACGCATCGCTCGTCGTGGAGGGCACAAGATCGGCGTCCGTGAACGAAATGAACTGGATGCGGCGGGTATTTTGTCCCTGCGGCGGAGTGGGCGTGCCGGTCGTCGCGGCCGGCAACGCCGTGCCGTCGCGACGCGTGCCGACCATGGTCTCGTAGAAGCGGTGAACGGCGGCGAGATTCGTGCCCGAAGTGGTGTTGCCATTGACCTTATTGAGTCCGGCGCCGGCCGTCTCGAACGTAGGATAATAGCCATACTCCTGCCGAAAGGACTCGATGGCCCCGCCCCATTGCGCGAATTGCGCGCGGGTCTTTGCCTTCAGGGCGGCCGTGCGGGCCGAGGTGGTGGTCGGAACCAAAATCGCGGCCAGGATACCGAGGATGGCGACGACGGCGAGCAACTCGATAAGGGTGAAGCCGCGCCGGAAGACCGAAGGCGCGGGCGAGACGGAAGAGGGCACGTTTTTCATGGCGTCAGAGCGGAGTGGCGAAGAGGTAGCCGGCAGTATTGGCGCTGACGGCGACCGGGAGCCCGGTGTTGGTCGCAATGGGAGCGGGAGTCGTGGTAGCGAGCGGCGGCGGGAGCGGGGGCCCGGCCGAATAAAGCACATAGGCCGGGGCCTGCCAGTTTCCCGGGGCCCGCGCGCTCTTGTAATAGTAAACATAGTAGCGACCCCAAGGATCGAGAAGACCGGCATTTTGCTCAGTTTTCACCGGCGCCTGACCGGCGCCTGGGACCACGGGAACTTGGAACGTCGCGGCGAGCTGGGCCGGGTTCACGACGAAGCGGCCGACATCGAGCAAGCTGGGACCGTTTACGCGATCAGCCGCCGTGAATCCGCGTGGGCCGAAAACGCCGGTGAGGCAATTGAAGAGCTTGGCTTGCGAGGTGCCAGTGCCAGGACCTCCGGTCGTGTTGGCCGGCGTAAGGTTGCCGATAGAGGCGAAATCGCCGAGTTGCGGGTAGTCGCCGTAGTGCCGCTTAAATTCCTCCAACGCGTTGGTCAGTGCGGCGAGTTCGCTCCGGGCGCGCGCCTGCGCCGCTCGCCCCTTACCTCCTCGTAGCGCGCCAACCGCGATGCCGGCGAGGAGCGCCACCAACGCGGCCACCGTCAGCAGCTCGACGAGCGTGAAGGCGGCGTGGCGCGATTCTGGGCGGGGCGGCGACATGGCGGGTAGGACGCGAGTGATGCGGCGACGTTACGCGAGCGGCAAATGGAAACAAGCGGGCGCGCTCGATGGACTGCACCCGCACCCGCCGCGCTCTCCGCCGCGCCTCACGCTCACTCTTCGGTCTGCAACGCCGCCACGACGGAGAAATCCTCCAGCGTGGTCGTGTCGCCCTTCACCGCACCGCCGGCGGCGATCTCCTTGAGGATGCGGCGCATGATTTTCCCGGAGCGCGTCTTCGGCAACGCCGCCGCAAACCGGATCGAGTCCGGCTTCGCCAGCGAACCGATCTCCTTGCCGACATGGTTGCGGAGTTCCTCCTTGAGCGCCTCGGTCGGCGCGATGCCGGCCTTCACGGTCACGAACACGACCAGCGCCTGACCTTTCAATTCATCGGGCCGCCCCACCGCGGCCGCCTCGGCGACCGATGGATGCGAGACGAGCGCGCTCTCCACTTCGGCGGTGCCGATGCGGTGGCCGGATACGTTAAGCACGTCGTCGATGCGACCGACGATCCAGAAGTAGCCATCCTTGTCCTGCCGCGCGCCGTCGCCCGTGAAGTAGTAATGCGGGTGCGAGGGGAACTCCGAGAAATAGGCTTTCTTGAACCGCTCGTCGTCGCCCCAAAGCGTGCGGAGCATCGAGGGCCACGGCTGCGTGAGGACGAGTTTGCCGCCGCTGTTGCGCGGGACTTCCTTGCCGGCGTCGTCGACGACTTTCGGCACCACGCCGAAAAACGGCCGCGTCGCCGAGCCCGGCGTCGTCGCCGTCACGCCGGGGAGCGGCGTGATCATGATGCAGCCCGTCTCGGTCTGCCACCACGTGTCGACGATCGGGCAACGTTTCTTCCCGATCAACGTGTGATACCACATCCACGCCTCGGGATTGATCGGTTCGCCGACGGAGCCGAGCAGGCGCAGCGAGTCGAGCCGGTGGCGCAGCACATAGTTGTCGCCCCAGCGCATGAACGCCCGGATCGCCGTCGGCGCCGTGTAGAGAATCGTGAGCCCATGCCGATCAATCATCTGCCAGAAACGGTCCGGCTCGGGTTGGTTCGGCGCGCCCTCGTAGATGAAGACCGTCGCGCCGTTCGCCATGAGTCCATAGACAACATAGCTGTGTCCCGTGATCCAGCCGATGTCGGCGGAGCAGAAATAACGATCGTTTTCCTTGAGATCGAAAACGTAGTGCGAGCTGAGCTTCGCGCCGAGCAAGTAGCCGGCGCTCGTGTGGAGCACGCCCTTGGGCTTTCCGGTCGAGCCGCTCGTATAGAGAATGAAAAGCGGGTGCTCGGAATCGAACGCCTTCGCCTTGTGCGAATTCGGCGCGCCCTCCCAGGCTTCCTTCCACCACACGTCGCGGCCGTCCTTCATGGTGACGGGATTGCCGGT
>JBEANZ010000578.1:0-5746 GCA_041165185.1 Verrucomicrobiota bacterium
TACTTGGCAGGAAGATTTTCCCGGTCGGAAAAGTTCCCCATCCCCCTTTTCGCCGCCCTCCCGCGATTCTCCTCCGCGAGTCCGCCTCCGAAAAGATCTTCCTACCAAAAAAAATCCTGCCTCAAGTCCGACGCCACCCATTCCCTCCACGCTGCGCCCGCTCTCAATCTCGCCCGATCTTCCGGCAGCCGCGCCCATCCATACTCATCGGTGTCCATCCGCGCCCATCCGTGGGTAACAACTTCTCCGTGAAATCCCGCCCCTTCGCCCTCTCCCGCGCCAGCGCCCTCGCTCTCGTCCACGCGCTCGCCCTCGCCCTCGCGTTTTCCTTCTCCCTTTCCTCCGCCCTCGCGCAACCGTCTCCACCCGCGCCGCCCCCCACCGCCGCGCCGCTCGATCCGCGCTTCGCCGAGATCGCCCGAGCCGTGAAATCCGCGCGCGCCGCGATGCTCATCCCCGGCATCTCCGTCGCCGTCGTCGAGCGCGACCAGCTCGTCTTCACCACCTCCGACGGCTTCGCCGATCTCGAAAACCAAATCCCCGCCGACGCCCACACGCTCTGGCGCATCGCCTCCGTCTCGAAACCCATCGCCGCCACCGCCGCGATGCAGCTCGTCGAGCGCGGCGCGCTCAAACTCGACGAGCCCATCTGGACCTACGTCCCGTGGTATCCCCGCAAGGGCCCGCACGTGATCACCGTGCGCCACGTCCTCACCCACACCTCCGGCATCCGCCACTACGCCTACGAGGCCGGCGAGAAGGAGAGCACGGAATTTTTCCCCACCGTCGAGGCCGGCTCCCACGTCAACGGCGTCGACCGCGAGCCGCTGCGCTTCACGCCCGGCACCGCCTACCTCTATTCGAGTTACGCCTACCTGCTCGTCGCCGGTTTAGTCGAGCGCGCGAGCGGCCTCGGCTACGAGGGTTACCTCCGCGAGAAAATCTTCGCCCCCGCCGGCATGACCACCGCCTGCCTCGACAAAAACCGCGACCTCATCCCGCACCGCGCGCGTTTCTACCGCAAGACCGACGCCGGCACCGCCGTCGTCAACGCCCCCTTCGTCGACGTCTCCTACAAGTGGTCCGCCGGCGGCCTCCTCGCCACGCCCACCGACCTCGCGCGCTACGCCATCGCGCTCGACACCGGCAAACTCCTCTCCGCCGAATCGCTCGCGCAGGTTTACGCCGACCACAAACTCGCCAACGGCAAAGCCACCGCCTACGGCCTCGGCTGGCACGTCGCGACCGACGCCACCGGCCGCTTCTGGGCCGAGCACAGCGGCGGCGCGACCGGCGGCGCGGCCTACCTGCTCCACGCCCCGCGCGACGGCCTCGCCATCGCCATCCTCTGCAACCTCGAACGCCCCGGCGAACTCAAGAAACTCGCCCACGCCCTCGCCGCCTCCCTCCTCAAATGATCCGCACCTTCGCCTCCCTCCTCGTCGCGGCGCTCTTCGCCGCCGCCCTCGCGCGCGCGACGCCCGTCACCATCACGCCCGTCACCGCCGCGCACGGCATGGTGGTCGCCGCGCATCCGCAGGCCGCCGCCGCTGGCGTCGAGATTCTCAAGCGCGGTGGCAACGCCGCCGATGCCGCCGTCGCCGTCGCGCTCGCCGTGGGCGTCGCCGAACCCTACGGCTCCGGCCTCGGCGGCAAACTCATGCTCGTCTACTACGACGCGAAATCCCGCACGACCACCGTCGTCGAGGCGATGGATGCCTGCGGCTCCGCCCTCGATCCCGACGCCTACCGCAAGCTCCCCGACGACGCCCGCAGCTACGGCTACACGTCCGTTTGCGTGCCCGGCCTCGCCGCCGGCCTCTGGACCATGCACCAGAAATGGGGTGCGAAAAAATGGGCCGACACCGTCGCTCCCGCCATCGCCCTCGCGCGCGACGGGTTCGAGATTCTCCCGAAGTCCCGCGATTTCTTCGCCGAGCAAACCAAGAAACTCCACCGCGGCGACGCCGAGCTCGCCCGCCTCTACCTCGTCGACGGCGAGCTCCCCGCCGTCGGCACGAAACTCAAAAACGCCGATCTCGCCCACACGATGGAGCTGCTCGCCGCGCACGGCCGCGACGGTTTCTACCGCGGCGAGGTCGCCGAGAAAATCGTCGCCGCCGCGCAAGCCGGCGGCGGCCTGCTCACGCTCGAGGATTTCGCCGGCTACGAGGCGCGCCTCGTCGCGCCGCTCACGATGGAGTTTCGCGGCTACCGCCTCGCCTGCGCCCCGCCGCCCGCCGCCGGCCCCGCGCTTTTCCTCACGATCATGAAGGCGGTGGAAACGGACGATTTCGGCGCCGGCCCGCTCCGCACCGCCGAAAATCTCGACCGCCTCGGCCGCGTCTGGCGCGTCGCGCAACCGCTCGCCGCCAAGGTCGTCGGCGACGATCCGTCGTCGCGCGCCGCGGTCGAAAAACTTTTTGCCCCCGCCTCCATCCGCTCAATCCGCGAGAAAGCCGCCGCGTCCACCCCGCCGAAAACCGTCTGGCTCGCGGACCCGTTTGCCGACGAGAGTCAGATGGCCGCGACGACCCACTGGATCGTCGTCGATGCGCAGGGCAACATCGCCTGCGGCACGCAGTCGCAGAGCCTCCACTTCGGCGCCGGCGTGATCCCGCCCGGCACCGGCGTCGTGCTGAACGACTCGATGAGCAACTTCTCCCTCACCGATCCGAAAAGCCCCAACGCGCTCGCCGTCGGCCGCCGCCCGCGCAGCACGATCTCGCCGACCATCGTGTTTCGCGGCGAGAAGCCCGCCTTCGCGATCGGCATCCCCGGCGCCGCGCGCATCCCGACGGCGATGTTGCAGGGCCTGCTCGACCGCCTCGTGTTCGAGCGCCCACTCGCCGAGGCCATCGGCGACACGCGCTGGCACTTCTCCGCTCCGCTGCGCAAGGAGGACGGCGAGGTCTTCGAGGCCGAGCGCTCCTTCCCCGCCGCGACCGCCGCCGCGCTCCGCGCGAAAGGTTGGCGGGTTGTTCTCCCCGAAGAGCCCGGCCACGGCCACCACTTCGGCGGCCTCAACGCCATCGAGTTCAACGCCAACGGCACGCTCACCGGCCTCGCTGATCCGCGCCGCACGAACGTCGCCGCGGGTTACTAATCGACGCCGCGCCGGCCGTCGCACAGCGTCCGCGTCTTCCATGAAAAAAATCTTCCCGATGACGGCACCCGGCAAGGACGACGCGCGTGTGCGCGACAAGCTCCGCCACGAGGTCAACAAATACCTCGCCCGCGAGCGCCGCAAAACCGTCCCCGAGGGCTTCGACCACTGGGACTTCAACTGCCGCGCCGGCGCCGACCAGGAAACCTCCACAATCTGCGCGCCGAGGGAAATCGGCGCCATCATCGACACCGTAGCCGCCGCCGGCGGCACGACCGTTTACATCGAAATCATCCCGAGCGCCGGGAAGCGGCGGTTCACGCGGTAGCGGTGGGACAGCGATTTTTCCGTCGGCGTGGTCGGCCGCCCGGTTGCGGGCGCTCAGGCGAGGTCGGACCAGCGCCCCAAGCGGGCGGCCTACGACGCGGAGCGAATCACACAGGGCGGGGGTCCCGCGCCACTGCTACTTCTTCCCCAACGCCGCCTCAATTGCGCGCGTGATTTCCGGGCCGTCCGGCTCCGCGTCGGCGTCAAACCGCGCGACCACCTTCCCATCCCGGCCGACCAGGAACTTCGCGAAATTCCATTTCACGTTCCCCGGAAACGGCGACTCCTTGCCCGCGAGCGCCGTGTAGAGCGCGTGGCGTTTCGCGCCGTTCACGTCGATTTTTTCAAACAACGGAAACGTCACGCGGAAATTCGTCGTGCAGAATTTCTTGATCTCGGCGCCCGAGCCCGGCTCCTGCGCGCCGAACTGGTTGCACGGAAACCCGAGCACGGTCAGCCCGCGCGCCGTGTATTTCTCAAACGCCGCCTGGAGCCCCGCGTATTGTGGCGTGTAGCCGCACTCGCTCGCGACGTTGACGACGAGGAGCACGCGGCCCTTGAACGGCGCGAGCGTGGTCGCCTCGCCGTCGATGTTCTTCAGCGGGATGTCGTAGAGCGATTGCGCGTGGGTCGTCATGAGCGTGGCGAGAAAAACGGCGGCGAGGCGGAGGAGATTTCGCATGGCGCGACGGGACGGGACGGCGGCGGGTTTGTCAAATTTCGGACGGGACCAACGTGTCGAGGACGCGTCCACTTTTCGGCAAACGACGAGGCGGGACGCCTCGGCCACGACTGCGCCGCCGAATCTGGCCTTGCGCGCCCGCCGCGCGCGCGACCGACTTTTCGCCGATGTCCGCGCCTCCCGATCCGCGCCAGCTCCCGGCGCTCTACCAGCTCGCCGCTCTCGCCACGCGCGCCGACGATCCGGCGCAGGCCGTGCGAGCTGTGCTGGAGATCGTCGTCGCGACGTTTGGCGCCGCCGCCGGCTCGCTCATCCTGCTCAACCCCGACACCGGCCAGCTCGACGTCGAGGCGAGCACGGAGGCCGCCCTCGCCGCCAACGCCCCGCTGCGGCTCGGGCACGGCGTCACGGGTTGGTGCGTGTTGAACCACCGCTCGCTCCTCGTGCCCGACGTCGCCACCGAGCCGCGCTACATCGCCGTGCGCGCCGCCACGCGGTGCGAACTCGCCGCGCCGCTCCTCGACGGCGACAACGCCCTCGGCGCCATCGATCTCGAGGGCGATCACGTCGGGTGTTTTTCGCCCGCGGACCTGCGCCTGTTGGAAATCCTCGCGGCGGAGGCGACGCGCGTGTTGCAGCGCGTTTGGCGTCTCGCGCAGCTCGCCAACAAGGCGCGCCAGCTCGAGTCGCTCATCACCGCCGGCCAGTCGCTCGTCACCAAGCTCGAGCACTACGAACTTTTCGAGACGCTCACGCGCACCGCCAACGACCTCCTCCGCGCACACACGAGCGTGCTCTACCGGCACGACGGCGCGAGCGGCACGCTGCGGTGCGCGTTTGTCGCGACGTCCGGCACCGCGTCGCCGCCGCCCGGCGATTTGCCGGTCGACGCCTGTCTCGCCGGCACGGCGGTGCACACGCGCCGACAGACCGCGTTTCTCGACGTGCAGTCGCCCGAGCACTCCGAGCTGCTCGACCTGCCGCGTCAGCCGGAGCTGCGCTCGATGCTCGCGACGCCGCTGCTCTTCGACGGCGAAGTGCTGTGCGTGCTCGCGGTGTTCACGGACCGCGTGCACCGCTTCGCCAACGACGAGAAACGCCTCTGCGCCACGCTCGCCAGCCTCGGAGCGGTCGCCCTCGAAAACGCGCGCCTCTACTCGCGCGTTTTCCAGACCGAGGACACGCTCCGCAAGAACGAGCGCCTCACCACGCTCGGCCTGCTCGCCGCCGAAATCGCCCACGAGATCCGCAACCCCCTCACCGTTCTCAAGCTCCTCCACGGTGGCCTCGGCCTCGATTTCACGGAGGACGATCCGCGCCGCACGGACATGCGCGTCATCGGCGAGAAGCTCGATCAGCTCGAGGCCATCGTCACGCGCGTGCTCGGGTTCGCGAAGGCGCCCGACAGCCTGCACTCGCGCTGGTCGCTGGCGGATATCGTGGAGGATTCCCTCGTGTTGCTCCGCCTGAAGCTGGCGCAAAGCAAGGTCGTGATCCGTTTCGAGCCGCCGACGCAACCGCTCGTCGTCGACGGCCACAAGGGCCAGCTCCAGCAGGTCCTGCTCAACCTCATCCTCAACTCCACCCAGGCCATGCCCGACGGCGGCGACCTCACGATCAGCGCCACGCGC
>JBEANZ010000579.1:0-10329 GCA_041165185.1 Verrucomicrobiota bacterium
CGCAACCTCCCTAGTCACGCCAACAAGGCGCGCGCCAGCAGCCTCGCGGAATGGGCACTTTTGGCCGATGCTCGCGCAGCTGCAAACCCAGCTCCCGGTGTTCTTGCCCGCAGCGGCCGAAAAGCGCTCCCGTGGCGGTTCCGCCGCGCGATCCACGTCGTCGACGCTACCACGATCCAACTCGGCGCCTGCTGTATCGACGGGACGCGCCGCCGCCGCAAGGCCGCCTTCAAGCGTCACCGGCGGCTCGACCTGCGCAGCTCCCTGCCGAGTTGCGCGGTCGTGGAGATCGCCGGCGAACACGACGACGTGCGCGCCCAGGCGCTCTGCGCCGGCTTGCGGGAAAGGGAGATCGTGCTCTTCGGCACGGCGCATCTGTTTTTGCGCACGTCCGGGATCTCACTAGCCGCGTCGTATCATGAGTCACGTGGGCCAGAGAAAATCTCGTGCTGAAAGTGCGAAAACACCTGGGCAAGCACGCGGACCAACGCATCCTCAACGACGAATTCGCGGTCCTCGAAAATGCCAAGACCGCCCCGTCTTACCTTGAGGTGGCGCACCGCGTCGCCGCGCTGGTCGCGGTCGGCGGCGAGGAACGCGAGATGGGTTTTCTGACGAACCACCTTGAGTGGAGCCCGGTTACCGTGTGCGACTGAGGGCTTCTGGGAGTTGGCCGCATGGCGTCTGGGATCTTATTTCGGGATGATGCCGGGCCACACGTAGGCTTGGGCGGCGACGAGCACGCCGACCAGGATCGCCAGCGCGACGCTGTGCCAGAAGACGCTGCGCAGGACCGTGCCGGCGTCGGGGCTGTCGGGGCGGCCGCCGGTGACGACGCTCGCGACGACGATGCTTTGGGCGTCGATCATTTTGCCCATCACGCCGCCGGAAGAATTCGAGGCGGCCATGAGGATCGGGGAGAGGCCGAGTTGTTCGGCGGTGACTTTCTGGAGGTTGCCGAAGAGGACGTTCGACGACGTGTCGCTGCCGGTGAGGGCGACGCCGAGCCAGCCGATGAGCGGGGAGAAAAACGGAAACCAACTCCCCGTGGCCGCGAGCGCGAGGCCCATCGTGGTGTCGGTGCCGCTGTAGCGCGTGGTGAAGCCGAGCGCCAGCATGAGCGCGATGGTTAGGAGCGAGACGCGTGTGCGCCAGAGCGTCTGGCCGTAGAGCGCGAGGATTTTGCCGGGGCGCAGGCCGAGGCAGAGGCCCGCGAGCACCCCGGCGAGGAGGAGCGCGGTGCCGGTGGCGGAGAGAGCGTTGAAGGCGAAGACGGCGTCGTCGGGCGTGGCTTTCGCGACGACGGGCGGGACGCGATCGACGGCCTTGTGGAGGTAGGCGACAGGGAAGTTTTTCGAGAAAGTGTCGTTGAGGAATTTCTTCACGACAGGCAGGCCCCAACAAAACACGAAGACCGAGAGGAACACCCATGGCAGCCACGCGCGGAAGGGCGAGGCGGCGGGCGTGGAGTCGGAGGACGATGTGGGGGTGGCGGTCGCGGGGGCGGGAGTCGAAGACGCGGGCGCGGGGGTCGTGGAAGTGGAGTCGTTCGCGGCGGCGGCGGATTGCTCCTGCGCGGGGCGCCAGAATTTCATGAAGGCGACGAGACCGAAGATCGACGCGGCGGCGCTGATGATGTCCACGAGCCACGGGCCGTGGAAATTGCTCACGAGGAATTGCGAGATGCCGAAGCTCGCGCCGGCGACGAGGCACGCGGGCCACACGGCGATCATGCCGCGCCAGCCGGCTTGCGCCCACACGAGCCAGAACGGGACGAGTAGTGAGAAGACAGGGAGCTGGCGGCCGACCATCGCGGAGAGGAGTCCGAGATCGAGGTCGGTGATTTTCGCGAGCGTGAGGAGCGGCGTGCCGAGCGCGCCGTAGGCGACGGGGGCGGTGTTGCCGATGAGGGCGAGCTTGGCGGCTTCGAGGGGTTTGAAGCCGAGGCCGATGAGCAGCGCGCCGGAGATCGCGATGGGCGTGCCGAAGCCGGCCGCGCCTTCGATGAACGCACCAAAGCTAAACGCGATCAGGAGGGCTTGGATGCGGCGGTCGCCGGAGACGGAGGCGATTTGTTTTTGGAGGACGGCGAAGCCGCCGGTCTCGACGGAGAGCGCGTAGATGAAGATCGCGTTGACGATGATCCAGCCGATGGGGAACAGGCCGTAGGCGGCGCCGTAGCCGGCGGCGGCGAGCGCGAGCGGCGCTGGCATCCCGTAAACGAAAATCGCGATCGCACCGGCGACGAGCAGGCCGGCAAGCGCGGCGAGGTGCGCGCGCACGTGGAAAAATGCGAGCAGCCCGAGCAGCGTGACGACGGGGATCGTGGCGACGAGGGCGGAGACGGTGAGGTTGCCGAGGGGGGCGTAGATTTGGGACCAGTGCATGGGGGAGGGGAAAGGCTGAAGGGCTGAATGGCTGAAGGCTAAGAGCTGAAGATCTGAACGGGGGAGACTCCAGGGCGGGGCGCGCAGGGAGGCACGCGGGCGGCGGTGTGGCGAGGATTTTTCCGGGGAGGGGAGGGCGTCGAAATCCGGGTAAGTGGGACGGGGAGGAGCGGGCGGGTGGGCCTGCCGGACTGGTCCCGATCGATGAGGTTGGCGGTCAGTTCACAAATTGCACAAAGGTGATTCCCGCAGATTCAGGCGGCCGCAGATTTTCTTCTGTGAGGACCCGAATCGGCGGGGAGAATTCTACTGACTCACGCGAACACGAGGGGGCTTTTCCATCGCGGCACCATGAGAGAGCCGGGTCAGGCGGTGATCGTTTCGAGGGAGCAGCCGTCGGTGGAGGCCGCAGGGGTTTCGCAGTTGGGGCGGGCGATTACGCCGGGGTAGGGCTCGGGGGAAAACTCGCGCGTAGGGTCGGCGAGCAGGTGGCGGTCGCAGACGGCGAAGAGTTCGGCTTCGGAGTCCACGCGGCGCATCTCATGGAGAAACGCGCCGGCGGGGTCCACGCTTTGGCCGACGAAGTTGAGGTATTTCTTCATCTTGTTCACGTGCGCGCGTTCGGGAAATTCGGGCGAGCTCGTCGCCTCGTAGAGTCGCGCGATATAGTCGCGCACATCGGCGAGCGAGATGCGCGGGACGGGGCGGCCGGCGAAGTGTTCGCGGCACTGGCGGAAAATCCACGGGTTGCGGATGGCGTGGCGGCCGAGCATGACGCCGGCGGCGCGGGTGTCGGCGACGACCGCGGCGGCGCGCGGGGCGGAGGTGATGTTGCCGTTGGCCAGGACGGGGCAGCGGGCGCGGGCGACGGCGCGGGCGATGAAATCGTAGTGGACGTCGCTGCGGTAGCCTTCCTTCACGGTGCGGCCGTGGACGGTGAGGAGGTCGACGCGGTGGTGGTTGACGAGGTCGACGATGGTGTCGAAGTGCGCGGTGTCCTCGAAGCCGATACGCATCTTCACCGTGAAGCGGCCGGGGACGGCGGCGCGGAGCGTGGCGAGGATTTCGCCGATGCGGGCGGGGTCGCGGAGGAGGCCGCCGCCGACGTTTTTCTTGTAAACTTTCGGGGCGGGGCAGCCGAGGTTGAGGTCGATGCCGGCGACGGGGTGGCGGAGCAGATCGGTCGCGGTGCGGGCGAGGTGATGGAGGTCCTCGCCGATGAGCTGGGCGAAGATGGGACGGCCGGTGGCGTTTTCGTCGAGGGAGCGGAGGATGTGCTTTTCCGGGCGCGACTGGGCGTGAACGCGGAAAAACTCGGTGAAAAAAAAGTCCGGCGCGCCGTAGTGCGCAATCACGCGCATGAAGGCGAGGTCGGTGACGTCCTGCATCGGCGCGAGCGCCGTGAACGGCTGGCCGGGGACGAGGGGCGGCGGCAGCGGGGCGGTCACTTGTCGTCGTCCGGGGCCGAGGAGGCGTTGTCGTCGGCCTGTTGTTTCTGGATGCGCTCGAGGATGGCGGTGTTGTCCTCGACGGCGTCAAAGACGGCCTTGGCGACGAAGATCGGGCGTTTCTGCTGGAGGGCGAGGACGATGGAGTCGCTCGGGCGCGCGTCGATCTCGACGATTTTCTTGCCGAGCTCGTTTTCCATGCGGAGGAGGATGCGGGCGAAGAACGTGCCGTCGCGGGCGTCGTTGACGAGGATGTGTTCGAGGCGGACGCCGAGACCGAGGAGCACGCTGCCGATGAGGTCGTGGGTGAGGGGGCGCTCTTTTTTCACGCCATTGAGGGTCATCTGGATCGCGTTGCCGACGGAGTGGTCGACGTAGATGACGAAGGTCTTGGCGTCGTTGCCGAGGAAAACGGCGCAGCCGTTGGCGGTGGGCATCACGCCCTTGAGGATGACGGGAACGACATCGGAGGTCATGGCGGGGACTGTGGCGACGGGCGGCCGGCGTGCAAGCGGTCCGCAACCCGGCGGCGCGCGGGCTACGCGAAACCGAGCAGCGAGATGCCCCAGGCCTTGGCCTGCGCGATGACGGCGGGGCGGTCGAGCATGAGGACCTTGCCGGCCTCGAGGGCGGCGGCGGCGAGCTTGGCCTCGCGCATGGTCTCGAGCGTGCGCAGCCCGAAGCACGGCACGTCGAAACGAAAATCCTGGCGGGCCTTCACGGTCTTAACAAAGAGCGCGTCGTCGGTCTTGAACTGGCCGGCACGGCGGAGCATTTCGTCCGTGCCCTCAAACGCTTCGACGGCGAGGACGGTGCCGCGGCGGACCACGCAGCCCTGGCCAATGTCGAGCCGGGCGCATTCGCGGGCGATGTGAACGCCGTGATCGAGATCGTCGGGGGCGATGGGAAAGGCGCGGCCGGTCATGCACCCGCTGACGGCGAGCTGGTCGTCGAGAAAGGCGCGCGCGTCGAGCAACGTGACGCCGAGCTCCTCGATCTCGCGGGCGATGGCGCCGAAGATGGTCTCGGCGTTGCGGCGTTTTAGGGAAAGCAGGATGCGGGTGGCCTTCAGGTCGGGATGTAGGCCCTTGAACAGGCGGCGTGGGGTAATCTGGCCGGCCATGATGGCGCTGCCCGCGTCGAATTCGCGGAGGGCCTTGAGCATCTTGCCGAGTTGGCCCACGAGGAGCGTGCGACGGTCGGATTCGGGAAACGAAGCGACGAGTTCCGGGGGCGTCTCCTCGTCGAACGCGACGAGCCGGAGCGGCACCCCGGCGGCGCGAATCGCGTCCGCGACGAGCCGGGGGTAAAGCCCTTGGCCGGCGATCAGGACGACCGGACGGCGCGGGTCGAAATTGCGCGGAAGAAACGAAGTGGGCGGCACGGGAAGGACCCTGAGCCGCGGAGACCGAAAGCTGAAGAAGGAAATGGGCGGCCCGCCGAAAACGTCGGGAGCCGCCGGGCCGGTCGTGCCGCCAACCGTAGTGCGGCGGGCGGCGGCCGCGGGCGCTCAGGTCTGGGCGCCGTAGTATTTCTTGTAGCTACGATAGTAGCGATAATTCGAATAATACTCGATGCGGCGGGGGGACAGACCGTTGAGCACCACGCCGAGGATCTCGTTCTTCCCGTTGCGGAGGGCGCGCATGTAGAGGCGGATGTGTTTGCGGTAGGCGCGATTGAACCGGCAGACGTAGATGACCTCGTCAACGCGTTCGGCGATGAGGAGAGAGTCGGTGACGGCACCGAGCGGCGGCGAGTCCACGATCACGAGATCGTATTCGCGTTTGAGACGCTCAAGGAGCTGGCCGAAGATGGCGTTCTCGAGGAGTTCGGTCGGGATCTTGGAGCGGCCACCTGAGCAGAGCAGGGAGAGGTTCTCGCCGATCTTGGAGATGCCGAGGGTGGCGTTGGTGGCCATTTCCCCTTCAAGCGAAGCGCCCGCCTCGAACCAGGGAATCAGGCCGTTGGTGTTTTGCTGCTTAAAGTGGCGGTGCAGCATTGGCCGACGCAAATCGCAGTCGATCAGAAGGGTGCGGCGTCCGTGGCGGGCAAAGCTCCCCGCGATATTGCAGGAAATGAGCGTCTTGCCCTCGCCGGGAATAGTGCTGGTGACGAGAATGGTCTTCGGGAAATCCAGCTTGGAGTGAATCTTGATCGAGCTATAGACCCCGAGAAAGGCCTCCACGCCTGGCACCTGCTTGTTGTCAAGGAGTAGGGTGTATTTCTCATCGTCCTTCATCGACGTGAGGTCGGGGATGATGCCGAGGAGGTTGGCGCCAATAAAGGCCTCCACGTCCCACGCGCTCTTGATGCGGTCATCGATGAAGCTGAGGCCCACCGCGACGGCGATGAAGACGATTACGCCGATGCCGATGCAGGTCTTGGTGATAGCGGGCTTGTTTGGGGAAATCGGAAGATAGTTGGCAACCGCTTTGTCGAGGGGGTGAATCGGAATTTTTTCCGTTTCCGTCATGCTATTCGTCTTGGCGAGAGATTCCAGCATCACCTTGTAGAGATTGGCGGCGGCCTCGGCATCGCGCTTCAAGCTCATGAACTCGATGTTATGATCCCCAAGGATCAGTGATTCCTTCTCTCGTGCTTCCAGCTCGGTGGAAAACGTCTGCACGGTCTGTCGCGCCTCTGCCAACTGGGTGTCGAGGTCCGCTATGGCGAGCGCCTTGGCCTTTTCAATCTGCTCCTCAGTTGAGGCGATTTCATTGCTCACCTTGATCATTTCAGGGTGGAGCTCCAGATAACGGTCCGCTAGCAGGAGGCGGCGCTGCTGTAGCGCGATAAGCTGAGCCTTAAGGCCGGGCAGCGCGCCATGCGCAGCGAGGGCGGAAATTTCGAGGAGGTTGCGACCCTCGGCCTTGAATTTCTGCACCTGGCGGTGCTGGTCTTCGATCGAAAGGAGCTTGAGTCGGGCCTCGCTCAGGGCGCCGCTGACGCGTTTCAACTTCTCGTTGACAATATCTATGCCACCCAGCGAGAGATTTTTCTTCTCCCGGATAAATTCCTGCATCCGTTTTTCGGCGTCTTCCGCGAGCTTCTTTTGTCGGTCCGCCTGAGTAGAAAAATATCCGGAGGCGGTCGATTGGGCGCTCTTTGCCTTGTCCATGATTTCCTGCATGAACTGTTCGAGAAAGCGGTTGGCCACCAACTCGGCGGCTTCCGGATCTTCGTGGGTGACCTTGACGCTAATCAGGAAACTTGAGCGAATCGGTTCCGGGGTCACCGAACCGAGCATCTTTTCGGGTGAGATGGTGCTCGCGGCGGTGCCCGGCGCCTCCTTCTTCAAGGCCGCCCGCTGCAAGATCGCCTTTTCCTCGGGCTTGGCGTTGAACGAGTCGAGGACACGGGAGCGCAGCCTGCGGCTGTTCAGCATCTGGATGTAGGTGTTGATGTCGTAGTCGCCATAGGGGGCGATATCGATGACCTGATTGTTGCGAACCACGGTATCCGGCTTCTCGAACTGAAGCGTGCCGGAGGATTGATACATCGGCGCCTCGCGCATGCGCAGGTAGCCGTAGCCGAGGGAAACGATCAGCGCCAGAGGCAGCGCAATCCACAGGCGCTCCCGCAGGATGACATAATAGTCGCGGAGCGTCCGACGTTCCACGACGTCGTCTTCCTTCTCGTGGGCGGCGTGTGGTATGGTCGGGGGTTTTAGGTTGGCGTCTGGCATCGAAGTGCGGATTAAATGATTTTCTCGGGAACGTAGATAATGTCCCCGGACTCAAGGGCGAAAGTCATGTCCTCCGGTCGCTTGGATATCTTGCCCTTGAGAAGCGATGCGATGTCCAGTTCAAACGTCTTGGGGAGCCCGTTTGGCATTGTCCGCGTTACCGTCACCGCGCCGCCCTTGGCGATATCGGTGAAGCCGCCCGCCCGCAAGACGAGGCCTGCAACCGTCAAGACCGTCTCCGGGGGAAGGGAGAACTTGCCTTGTTGTTTTATGCCGGGGCCGGAAATGGAGACCTCGCGCGGAGCGTATTCCTCGATATTTATCGAAACCTGCGGCGAGCGCAGGATGCGACCCTCCTTGTAGGCGTTTTCAATCGCCGCCTGCGCTTCGGAAGTGGTTAAGCCCGCGATGTGCAGCGGCGCCGGCAGAAGCGCGAGTCCGATATTACCACCGGCATCGACTCTCTTGGACGCGACGTTCAGTTCGGGTTCGCCAATGACAACGATGGCGATGCGGTCGGTAGCGGTGATTCGGTAGGCGATGGTGCGGACTTGCTCGCCGGCGTTGGTCGGATTTTGTAAAGGTGCCGGGTTCTGGGCCAACCCCGTGAAGGCGGCGGCACTTGTGAGGACGAGACCGAGGGTGACACGAAGGCAGATCGGAGTTTTCATGATATTACCAACGAGAGGAAAGGGTCAGGGTCCAACTGCTGCGAATAAAGTCGGCGAACGGGGTGGTGGACCAGTTCTTGAACCACGTGTAGCCGAGCGAGACCTTAAGGTGCTCGGAGCGGGTGTAGTTGAGGTTGGCACCCCAAGTGACGAAGTTGTCGTGGCGGTTGGGCCCGAGCAACAGGGGGACAAGGGTCAACACGACCCGGCCGCGTTCGCCGAGGAACCGGGTGTCGCCCCACCCCGCATTGGACGTGAGGGACCAGCGGGCGTTGTGGGAATACTGCGCGTCGATGTTGGCGGTAGTGCTATCCACCGTCGTGTCGGTGGCGGTCGTCGAGTAGTCCTTGGCGACGCTGCCCGTAAGGCTCGTCTTGCGGTTGATGGGATAGCTGACCGAGGCATTGGCCGTCCACCCGTGAAATTTACCCTCGGAAACGGCGGACCCGCGGGGTTCGCGGATCTGATAGCCGGCCCGCACCGCGCCGTTGATGCCACCGAAAATCTTGCCGCCGAGACCCAGAGAGAACGCGTTGTCGACATAAGCCGAGTTGCGGGAGGTCTCGCCATAGCGGTAGCGGTAGTTGCCGATGAGGTCGCGTTCATGCGGCAAGATGTAGATCAGGTCGAAGTTGGCCGCATAGGTGGCGAGGTTCGTGAAAACGGAGGTGTCGGCATACTTGTGGGCGGCGTAGTTGAAGCTACCGGCCAGCGTATAGCGCTCGACGATCGGATACTTGAAGTTTAGGCCGACCGCGTAGTTCCACGAGGTGGTGCGAAGGTTGACGGCGGCATCGGCCCGGCTTTCGCGCGTGGCGTTGACGGTGAGGGAGCCCGTGGTCCGGCCGGTCTGCTTCGTTAGCTCAAGGTTGTAGGTCGGGTTACTGAAGTTCTGGCCCTTGATGTGGCCGAATTTCGACCCGGCAACCGAGACACTGGCGTTCACGCCGATCCAGCCGGCGCGGCGTTGGTATTCGGCTACCAGCGAGGTCGTATAGATGTAGTCCCCGGGACTGCCATTGCTGGCGAAGACGTTCGAGTCGTGGGTGACTCCCCATGTGCCGGTCACCCAGATATGATCATGGTTGTCGTTGAGGGTAATGAGGCCGTGGGCGGGGGTAGCCGCGAGCAGCGCAACCATGAGGGTCGCCACATATTTACGAAAATCTGAGATTTGCTTCATCGGCTCCGAATTTGTCAGGACGCTAACGGCTTACCCACCACCACCCGTCACGATCGTTGCCGGGCTGACCGTGAACTTGACCGGAAGCTCGACCGGGACCGTCGGGATCACCACGATCTGGCCGCCACCCGTTATGGTGCCGGTGCTGGAGGTGTTGTTGTCGAAGGCCGTGATCGGGCCGGTGCCGGGGTCGTTCTTTTCGGCGGATTTTTCGCCCTGCTTCGGTTGTTCTTCGGTGGTCTTGGCGAGCCCACTGAGCTGTTCGGTGGTCGTCTGCTTTTCCTTGGCTTCAAAATAGACGGTCTTCTTGGCGTCGCAGGCGGACGTGACCTTGTCCGTGAGCGTGCCTACCTGGGCGGTCGGAATATTTGATACGGTGATCTTGTTCGGCGCACCATTGAGGCCCGGGGTGATGACCGCCTGCTGGCCGGCCTTGATCACGGTGCCACCGATGTCCGACGTGCCGGTGCGGATGGTGCTTTCGCCCTCCAGCATAGAGATGGTGGTTTGGTTGTCCTTGCTATCAATAACCACCTTGCGGCCGCGGATATTGACCTGGGCGAAGGGCGTTTGATATTTCATCTGACTGCCGGCGACGAGGTTGCTGGTGCAAAGTCCTACGACGCCGCGGGAAACAAAGGCCTCCGTCTGGGAGATCGAGGGCTCGCTCTCGTAGTCGGAGCGATTCGGGGAAAACGGCTCCTGCACAAATTTGCGCACCTCCACCCGCGTGTCCTGCTCGAAATAGGCGCCGGTGCCGTTCGAGTAGACCATCGAGGAGAAAATCTTGTCCTTGTCCTCCGGTTTTTCGGCCTTCTTGGTCTCGATGACGGTCCCTTGGGCCGAGTAGACCGCGCGTTTGGTGATTTCTTCGATGCTCTTGCCGGTATCGATTTGGGCCTCGCCCTTGACGTCGGAGACAAAAATCTTGCTGGACGGATTCTTTTTCTCCTCT
>JBEANZ010000580.1:0-4354 GCA_041165185.1 Verrucomicrobiota bacterium
GACATCGTGCGCAGAGCGTCCAAATCGAGTTTGCCCTCCGCAATGAGGCGGGAGGTCGCGATGACGTAGTCGGCTTTTTGACGGGAGAACTGAAGTGGAAGCAAGTCGCCCGGTTCGAGCGCAGCGACGTCCGAAGGCAGAGGTGAAACGTAGAGTCCGCCGCTGTTCGGGAGCTGTGTCCCGGCGCGTTCGACCAGCCGGCGCCGCAGCAGGCACGCGAAAGGAAAGTTGATCTGCTGGCCGATGATCGACCAGAGGAGGCCATCGAAGACGGAGGGCGTTTGGCTGATCCGCAGCTCGGGGCGACCCGCGATCAGGCGCGCGAGACCGAGCCGGCGCGCGAGGCGCGCGAAGGCGGCGGCGTCCGCCTCGAGCCCGAGCAGACCGACAACAATCGCGTGCGCCTCGACGAGGGAGCCACGGGAGAGCGTGGCGCGCACGGTGGTGGGGGAGAGTGCAACCTCAAGGAGCGCGGGGCCGCCGGAGAATTGGACGACGGTCGCGTAGGCATCGCCGTCGAGCCGCTCGGTCGCGCTGTGGACGTCGCGGCTCAACGCGCGCCGGAGATAGCCGAGCGGATAGCCGACGGGCAGCGTGAGCGTGAAGGTGGGCGCAGCGGTGAGCGCGCGGTAGGCGCCGGGCGTGAGGCCGTGGCGTTGGCGAAACTGCTCGTGAAACACCGACATCGATTCGAAGCCGACCTCGCCCGCGACCGTGGTCAGGCCCGCGGCGGTGGAGAGCAGTTTTTGTTTCGCGGCGTCGAGGCGCGCGCGCACGAGCAGGTCGGCCGGGGTGGAGTGGAAGTGTTGGCGCAACAGCTCGAAGACGCGCGTCGCGCCGAAACCCGAGCGCCGCACGACGGCGCGAACGTCGGGGAAATCCGCGGGCCGCGCGCGGATTTCCGCGACGAGCGTCTCGATGGATTCGAGCACCGGATCGGCGCCGCGCGCGAAATCGTCGGGGTGGCACTTCTTGCACGCGCGCAGGCCGGCGGTGCGCGCGGCCTCGCAGGTGGGGAAGAAGCGGACGTTTTCCGGCTTTGGTTTGCGGGCGTGACACGACGGGAGGCAGTAGATGCCGGTCGAGGTCACGCCGAAGAAGAAGCGGCCGTTGCACGTGGCGTCGCTGGCGAGCACGCGGGCAAACATGGTGGCGTTGGTCAGGCGCATGGGAGCACGGTAACAGAGCGGAGGCGTGGCGTCGTCCGGAATGTTTCGGTGTAATTTTTTCGCGCGCGAGGCGCGCGGTTCGGCGGCTTGGGTTCATGGTTCCGGCTTCAGCCGGTTCGGAGTTTTTCCGGAACCGCCCGAAGGCGGAACTACGAACTCGGCAAGCACGCCCACTCAAGGCGCGCGGCCGATCGCCCGGAGTCACCGCGCGTTTTCCGTTGGCAGGGCGTGCGCCGCGGCGACGCTCGCGCACCGCCATGCTCCCTCCGATCCCCGCTCCGTGGCAGCCGCTGCTCGCCGACGCCGTCGCGCGCGACTCGTTCCGCGCGCTCGATGCCTTTCTCGACGCCGAGGTCGCGGCTGGGAAGGACATCCTGCCGCCGCGCGCCGAGATTTTTCGCGCGCTCGCGCTCACGCCGCCCGAACGCGTGCGGGTTTTGCTCCTCGGGCAGGATCCCTATCCGACGCCGGGCGACGCGCATGGGCTGGCGTTTTCCGTGCGGCCGGGCGTGCGCATTCCGGGCTCGCTGCGGAACGTGTTCAAGGAGCTGCGCGCCGACGTGGATTTTCGCGTGCCGAATCACGGCTGCCTCGAGGAGTGGGCGGAGCGCGGCGTGCTCCTGCTCAACACCGTGCTCACGCTGCGCGCGGGCGAGGCGTTCTCGCACCGCGGGCGCGGCTGGGAGGAATTGACCGACGCGGTGATTCGTGCGGTGGACGCGCGGCCGGAGCGCGTGGTGTTTGTGTTCTGGGGCAACGCGGCGAAGGCGAAACGCGCGCTCGTCACGCAGCCGCACCATCGCGTAGTCGAGTGCGCACATCCGTCGCCGCTTTCGGCGCGCCTGTTTCTCGGCTGCCGCTGCTTCTCGAAAATCAACGCCGCACTCGCCGCGGCCGGCCTCGCGCCCATCGACTGGGCAATCGCGGATCGGTAGGGCGCGCGGGGGCGACCGGCGGTCGCGGCCTCGCAGCCATCACGCGGTGGCGTGGCGTTGCAGCATTTCCAGCGGGACGAGTTCGAGGGTGCGCTCGTGCGTGGCGGCGAGCGCGACGGGCGCGGCGACGCCGGCTTCGAGGCATTCGCGCCAGCGCGCGGCGCACACACACCAGCGGTCGCCGGGGCTGAGGCCGGCGAAGCCGTATTCCGGGCGCGGCGTCGAGAGGTCGTTGCCCGCGAGCGCGCTGAAGGCGAGAAACGCCTCCGTCACCTCGACGCACACCGTGTGGCACCCGGCGTCCTCGGCGCAGGTGTCGCAGTGGCCGTTGCGGAAAAATCCGGTGAGCGGCGCGGTGGAGCACGGCTTGAGCGGGCCGCCGAGGACGTTGTGCGAGGGCAGGGGAATCATGGCGCGGACGTTGCGCGCCGTCCGCGCGCCGCGCAATCCCGCGCTCGCGCTCGACACGGTCCGCGCGCCCCGCACGCTCCGCGCATGGCCTCGACCTACGAAACCCTCCGCGCCGACATCATCACCGCCATGAAAGCCCGCGACGCCGTCGCGACCACGGCGCTCCGCACTGCCGACGCCGCGATCAAGCGCGCGGCGATGGACGCCGCCAAGGACATCGACGAACCGCTCGTGATCGCGACGCTGCGCAAGGCGGTGAAAAACCTGGCCGACGCCCGCGCGGAATTCGCCAAGGGCGGTCGCGCCGACCTCGTCGCCGCCAACGACGCCGAGATCAAGTTGCTCGAAAAATATCTCCCCGCCGGCCTCGACGCCGCCAAGGTCGAGGCGCTCATCGCGGCCGCGATCCAGGAGACGGGCGCGCAGTCGAAAAAGGAAATGGGCAAGGTGATCGCCGCGCTGAAAAAGCACCCCGACGCCGCGCTCATCGACTTCGGCGCCGTGAGCAAAATCGTGCAGGCGAAGCTGCCGTAGCGCACCCGCGCCGGGCGGGGCCGATCCGCCGGCGGAGGGACGCGCACACCGATTTTTCGCCGCCCGAGCGCCCGGCGCACCGCTGTGTTGACGCGGCGAACGTTCACCCGAGCCTTGCCGCGCACCATGGCCAAAGTCCGCATCCTTCCCGATCGCGTCGCCAATCAAATCGCCGCCGGCGAGGTGATTGAGCGGCCCGCCGCGGTCGTGAAGGAACTCGTCGAAAACGCCCTCGACGCCGGCGCCACGCGCATCGAGGTCGAGTTTCGCCACGGCGGGCGTTCGCTCATGCGCGTCGAGGACAACGGCGCCGGCATGTCCCGCGACGACGCCCTCCTCGCCCTCGAACGCCACGCCACGAGCAAGATCGCCGAGGCCGCCGATCTTGATCGGCTCGCGAGCTATGGTTTCCGCGGCGAGGCGCTGCCGTCGATCGCGAGCGTGTCGCGCTTCGAGTTGCAGACGCGCGAGGCGGCGGGCGACGCGGGCACGGAGATTTTGGTGAACGGCGGAAAACTCGTCCACGTGCGCGCGTGCGGCCGCCCGGTGGGCACGAGCATCGAGGTCACGCATCTGTTCAACTCCGTCCCCGCGCGCCGGAAATTCCTCAAGACCGACCAGACCGAGGCCGCGCATATCGTGCAGTGCGTGCGGCTCTACGCGCTGGCGTGCCCGCGCACGGCGTTCACGCTGGTTGAGGACGGGCGCGTGATTTTCCGCTCGCCGGAATGCGCAACGCTGCGTGAGCGCGTCGCGGAGATTTTCGGCAAACAGACCGCCGAGTCCCTCGTCGCGATCGAGACGGCGGAGCCGGGGCTGCGGTTGAGCGGGCTCATCGGCCGGCCCGGCGTGGGCCGGGGCACGCGTCACGAGATGATCGTGTTTGTGAACCACCGGCCGGTGGATAGCCGCACGCTCAACTACGCGCTGATCGAGAGCTACCACGAGTCGTTGCCGAAGGGGCGCTACCCGCTGGCGTTCGTGTTTTTCGACTGCGACCCGGCGGCGGTCGACGTGAACGTCCACCCCGCGAAACGCGAGGTGCGTTTCCGCAGCGAGCCGCAGGTGCGGAGCTTCGTGATTCGCGCGGTGTTGCAGCGGCTGCGGGAACTCGGCGGCGCGAACGCGAGCGACAGCGCGGGCGCGGGAACGGCTGCGGGCGCGTCGGCGCGGCCCGAGGCGGGAGACGGGAGACGGGAGGCAGGAGACGGGAAAATCGTCTCGACGTCGGCCGGGGTGATGGGCGCCGGCGCACGCAGTTCCGGCTTTAGCCGGCCTCCGTCGGAACCGGCTAAAGCCGGAACT
>JBEANZ010000581.1:0-6206 GCA_041165185.1 Verrucomicrobiota bacterium
ACACAGGCGAATGCACGGGCCGCAGCGCGGCGAGGCCGTGGGCCATGAAGCCGTGGCGGGTGAAGGTGAGGATTTTCGAGCGCGGAATCCGGTTGGCCAGCACCACCGCGGAGTGGAGCACTTTCATCCGCTCGCCGGTGAACACCGCGGGCTCGATCCGGTTGTCGTCCACCTCGCGCTCAATCCGCCGCGAAATGATGTCGAGCATCTGCACGCATTCGAGCGGGTATTTGCCAATGGTGGTCTCGCCGGAGAGCATGACGCAGTCGGCGAGTTCGTAGACGGCGTTGGCGACGTCGGTGATCTCGGCGCGGGTGGGGACGGATTGCTCGATCATGGATTCGAGCATGTGGGTGGCGACGATGACGGGGCGGCCTTGCGCGAGGCAGGCGCGGACGGCGCGGCGTTGGATGACGGGCAGGTCCTCGAACGGGCACTCGATGCCGAGGTCGCCGCGGGCGACCATGAGGGCGTCGCAGGCGCGCACGATGTCGTCAAGGTGGGCGATGGCGGACTGGTCCTCGATCTTGGCGATGATGCGGGCCTTGGATTTTTTCTCGGCGAGAAACGTGCGGAGCAGCTCGATGTCCTTGGCCTCGCGCACGAAGGAGAGCGCGACGAAGTCGATGCCTTCCTCGAGGCCGACGGTGGTGTCGCCGCGATCTTTTTCGGTGAAGGAGGGTAGGTTTACCTTCACGCCGGGGAGGTTGATGTGGCGGCGGGATTTCAACTCGCCAGGGATGAGCACGCGGCAGCGGATGCGGGCGTCGTTTTTCTCGAGGACCTCGAGGCGGAGGAGACCGTTGTCGACGAGGACGGTGTCGCCGAGGGCGATGTCGTTGACGAGATTCTGGTAGTTGACGCCGACGGAGCGGATTTCCTCGGCGCCGCCGCCGCTCTCGCCGGCGAGACCGGGGCGGACGGTGAAATCGAAGATCTCGCCGGCGGTCAGCTCGATGGGCGCGGCGAGATCGCCGGTGCGGATTTCGGGGCCCTTGATGTCCATCATGATGGCGACGTCGCGGCCGAGACGGGCGGAGACGGCGCGGATGCGGCGGATGACGAGGCGCGTCCAATCGTGGGTGGCGTGCGCCATGTTGAGGCGGACGATGTCGGCGCCGCCACCGATCATCTTTTCGAGCGTGGCCTCGGACTCGGTGGCGGGGCCGAGGGTGAAGATGATCTTGGTGCGGCGGAGGCTGGTGGCGGGAGCGGGCATGGCGGGGCACGGTGATCTTCGGCTCGATCGGCGCAAACAAAAGCGGAGTCGTGGACGAGGCGTCCTGTCTTGTGGTTCGGGCGCGGGGGTCGCGCATCTGTGGTATGGTGGCGCGGGGATCTTTTTCTTGAGGCTGGAAATTTTCGGAAAACGAGGCGGGACGCCTCGTCCACGACTCGGGGCGGAGAATTTCCGTGCAGCGAGGGGTGATTCGGCTAGAACCGCCGGCCATGAGTCTCGCTCCCGCTGCCCCCTCGGAGTCGCCGGTTGCCGCCAAAGGCCTGCCACCGGGCTACGGCGCGAGGCGCGGGCTCAACTGGAGCGTCGTGGGGTTGCTCTACACGAGCTTCTACATGTGCCGCTACAATCTCTCCATCGCGAACAAGGCGATGTCGGACGAGTTTCATTTTTCGAAGGGCGACATGGGTGACATTCTCGGCGCGCAGTTTTACGCCTACGCGTTTGGCCAGGTGATCAACGGGCTGATCACGGACCGGCTCGGCGGGAAAAAAGCGCTGCTCATCGGCGCGGCGGGCACGGTCGCGGCCAACGTCGCGTTCGGCTTCGCGTCGTTTTGGGGGATGCTGTGGCTCTTCATTTTGTTGCGCGGCATCGACGGCTACGCGCAGTCGTTCGGCTCCCCGGGCTTCATCAAGGTCAACGCGTCGTGGTTCAGCACGACGGAGCGGGGCTCGTTTGCGGGGGTGTTCGGTTTCATGATCAACCTTGGGCGCGTGGCGATCAACCAGCTCGGGCCGGCGTTGCTCGCGGGCTTTGTGTTTCTCGGGATGTGGAAAATCCCGGCGCAACACTGGCGGATGCTGTTCTTCGTGCCCGCCGCGATTGCGACCGTGGTGGCGGTGGCGCTGGCGATTTGGGCGAAGGACACGCCGGAGGAGGCGGGTTTTCACGGCGTGTTTCGCGGCGAGGCCGACCACGACGACAATGTGAAGGCGGATATGCGCGAGGTGTTTCTCAACATCGTCCTCAACAAATACGTCTGGATCATGGCGGCCGCCTACGCGTGCACGGGCGCGGTGCGGCAGACCGTGGACCAGTGGTTCCCGCGCTACATGCAGGATGCGCACAAGCTCAACCTCGATTCGCCGCTGGTGAGCGTGGCGCTCTTCATGATCCCGCTGGTGGCGTCGGCGGGGTCGTTTATCTCGGGCATCATTTCCGACCAGGTGTTCGGCGGGCGGCGGGCGCCGGTGGCGGCGGGGATTTACTGCCTCGAGGTCATCACGATTTTGGTGGCGTCGCGGATGACGGGCGCGACGGCGATCGTGGTGGCGTTTGTGACGGTGGCGTTCACCGCGAACTCGACGCACTCGCTGCTCGGGCCGGCGGCGGCGATGGACATCGGCGGGCGGAAGGCGGCGGCGTTTGCCTCGGGCTGCATCAATTCATTTCAATACCTCGGCGCGGGCGCGGCGATGCAGCTCATCGGGCGGCTGCTCGACAAGACGGGCTACGACTATTTTTTCTACTTCATGGTGCCGTGGGCGGTGGTGGGCGCGGTGCTGATGTTCAGCATGGCGGGGCAACGGAATCTGCGGCGGGGCGGGGCGCACTGAGGCGGAAATCGCCGCGAGCGGGTTCTTGCGCCGGAGCGTGGGTGTGACGATTCGGCGCCCACCACGGGACTGGTCGCACTACTCGACCAACCGGCGCGGGAGATTCCGATGCCCATGCATCGCGCGACGAAACACGATGCCCGCCGTCGTCGTTTGCTAAAGCAGGAGATGCCGCTGGAACGGTCGGAAGAGGACAAAGAAGCGCCACGAACGCAGGCGCGGATGCGAAAAATTGCCGAGCGGCCCAAGGTTCGGGTATTGCCCGATCAGGCGACAGGCGGCCTCGACGGCGACGAGATAACGCTCGGCGACATCCCAATTCGCGTTGATCGCATACCACTCAAAGTGCCGTTCAACGTCCGCAATGAAGCCGGACGACTTCGTGGCGTTCACGGAGTCGGTGCAGCCAGACGGGTGCGGACGCGGTCGCGCACTCCCGCAAAATCTTCCGCGTTCAGCGGCGTGTGGACCTGATCGGCGGAGGCCAATAGCCATGCCTCCAGCTCGGGCGTCGCCACGAACGGCGTTTGTTGCTGTTCGCGCAGCGCGCGCAGCACGTCATTCGCGAGCGCGTCGGCGTCGCCGCACACGCCGGCCTGCACTTGCTGTTGAAGAAACGCTTCGACGTCGGGGGCCAGTGCGATGGTCATGGCGGCAAAGTGCGGGCCGCGCTGGCGGTGTCAATTTCCGGTCCGGGTGCGCGCGCGGTGGTCGTCGCTCTGGTCTCCCGGAACTACAACTCGTAGTCGGTCGTGCCCTCGCCGGGGCCGACGATCGCGAATTCGCAAGCGCTTAGTGCCGCGTGCGCGCGGACGGGCGCGAGCGCGGCGTGCACGAGGGCGGGGGAATTGCAGTCGCGCGAGAGGTGCGTGAGGTAGACGCGGCGCCAGCGCGGGCTCGCGATCTCGGCGAGGAGGTCGCGGGCGGCGGTGTTCGACAGGTGCCCGTGGCGGCCGCTGATGCGCTGCTTGATCGACCAGGGGCGCTTGGTGTCGGCGGCGAGCAAGTCGGCGCAATGGTTGGATTCGACGACGACGACGTCGCAGTCGCGCAGTTGCTCGCGGACGTTGAGCGGTGCGTGGCCGAGGTCCGTTAGGTAGGCGAGCGCGCGGCGCGGCGCGAAGAGGTCGCCTTCGTGGCCGCTCGTGAAACGAAAACCCACGGGCTCCTGGGCATCGTGCGGCACGGCGAAGCTCTCCACCTCAAGGTCGCGGTAGCGGAAGCGCGCGCCGGTTTGGAAGACCTGCCAGTCGGGGCTGTGCGTGGAGTCGAGTTTCGACTGGAGGGCGCGGCGCGTGGGCTCGTTGGCGAAGACGCGGAGGTGGGGGAATTTTTTCAACCCGTCGAGGGCGGCGGCGTGGTCGCCGTGTTCGTGCGAGAGGAAAATGGCGTCGACGCGCTCGAGGGTCTCGCCGGCCGCAGCGAGGAGCGCGGCGAGTTTCTTCGCCGAAAAGCCGGCATCGATCAGGATGCGCGCGCCCTCGGTGACGAGTAGCGCGGCGTTGCCGGCGCTGCCGCTGCCGAGGATGCGAAAGCGCATGGCCATGTGCGTGGGGTTGAACGCGGGGTGATGAGGCGGCGCAAGTGGTTTCTCGGCGCGGAGGGTCGGGCCGCGCGGGTGTGGCGCGCTCGGGACGCGCGCGGCGGGATCGGCGACCCCGTCCTACAACTCAAGACAGACTCAGGCCGTGGCGCGCGTGGGGAGCAGGCTCGGCTCGCCGCGGCGGCGGGCGGCGAACTCCATCGCGGCGGCGAAGCCCGCGGTGAACAGCACGTCGCTCGCGAGGGTGTTGCGGAAAAACCAAATCGTCGCGGGAAACTCGGGGCGACCCACCGTCAACGCCTGAAGCCAGCCGGCGAATGTCGGTGCGTAGGCCGGGTCGTGGCGCCAGGCGTCGGTGTTGGTGAGCACGTAAAACAGCAGTGAGCAACCGAGCGCGCCGCCGAGGAGGCTGAACCAGTTCTTGTGTTTCGCGACGAGTCCGCCGAGCGGGAGCGCGAAGGCGAAACACAGCGCGCGCACGGCGGCGCTCTGCCAGGTCCAGGTCTCGTGAAAGACGCGCGCGTGGTAGGCGTCGACGTAGAGGTCGGAGAGGAGGAGCGCGGCGATGGGGGCGAGCCAGAGGCGTTTGTCGCGGAAGTAAACGGCGCCGCAAAACGTCAGCGCCATGAGCGGAGCAAAATTGGCGAGCGCCGGGACGTGCGCGCCGAGGATGCGCCAGCCGGCGGCCGCGGCGAAGAGGGCGAGAGCGAGAGGCATGGCGAAGTCTGTGGTGGCGTTTGTGCGCGATGACAAGCGCGCGGTGCGGGGCGGCCGGACGCGGCACGGGCGGGACGCCCGTGTCGCGGCATGGGCATCCTGCTCATGTTCGGTGGCGCGGAGCGCCGCTCACCGGCGAGACGCCCGGGTCACAAAATCGCCGGCCCGCCCGCGCCTACTGCTCCGCCTCGCGCGCGAGCAGCCAGAGGCAATCGGAGAGCCGATTCACGAAATGATGCGCAAGTGGGCGCACGTGGCGACCGTGCGCGGCGAGCGCGACGAGGCGGCGCTCCGCGCGGCGCGCGGTGACACGCGCGAGGTCAAACGCGGCGGCGCGGGCGTTCGCGCCGGGCGTGGCCCAGCCGTCGAATTTCAGGCCGCGCGCCTCCAACTCGGCGACGGTCGCGTCGAGCCGCGCGAGGTCGGTGGCGGCGAGTTGGGGGAATTTCGATGCGGCGTAGCGCGCGGCGTCGGCCTCGGCGCAGGCGAGCTCGCCCATGAGGGCGACGAGGTTTTGTTGCGCGGCGAGGAGCCACGCGTGGGTGGCGCGGTCGCGGGCGTCGGGGCCGAGCAGGGGCTTGATGGCGCCGAGGGCGACGTTGAGTTCGTCAAACGCGCCGACGGCCTCGACCTGCGGGTGGTCCTTGGCGACGCGTTGGCCATAGAGGAGGCCGGTCGTGCCGTCGTCCCCGGTGCGCGTGGCGATGGAGCGGGACATGGCGGTCAGACGGAGAGGCGATGAAACACGAGCCCGGTCATCCGCGCGAAATGCGCGTCAGGGCTGCAGAGCGTCGCGCCGCAACGTATCGCGACGGCGGCAATCACGCAGTCGGCGGGCGGCACGGTCACGCCCTGCCAGCGCAGGCGCGCATAGAGGCCTGCGGCGGAGACGAAATCTTCCGGTTGCTCCGCCTCGTAATGCCAGAGCGACATCTGCGCGCGGAGAAACGCCAGCTCGGCTTCGGTCTTCGCGCCTTGGAGCGTCTCTTGGAGGACGGTGCCGCAGATAACAGCGCGATGCTCGGCCGCGAGCGTATCGACGACCGCGACGGCGGCCGGCCGGTCACGGAAAAAATCTACCCAGACGGAGGTGTCGACCAGGACCCGCTCAGCGGTGGGTGCGTTGGGCATCGGCGAGGGCGATTTTTCC
>JBEANZ010000582.1:0-5330 GCA_041165185.1 Verrucomicrobiota bacterium
ATCGACTGGTCTGGCCGCGTGTGCGTGCGCACGTAATCCAGGAAGGCGGACACGCCATAGGGATCGCCGGGCAGGCGCATCCGCTCGACCAACGCCTCGCGGCTGCCGCGGTAGGCGAGGAGATTGGCGACGGCCGCGCGCGGGGAATAGTTGCCGAGATGCAGCGTCGCCGCCGTGGCGACGACGCAACCCACGGCGACCCCGCCGACAAACCCACGTGCCAGCCATGTGACACCGCGAGGCTCCGCGGGATCGGTTGCGAGCGGCGGCGCCGCCAACCAGCCGAGCAGCAGGATGCAAATCGGCAGGACATCGCGCACGTGCATCCAGTCGATCACGTGCGAAACTTGGAGCAATGAGCACCCGGCAAACACCAGCGCGCACCAGAACCGCGCCGGCTGCGCGCGCGCCGGCCCGGCCCGCCGCAGCGCCAACACCACGCCACAGACCGCCACAATGACGAGCGGCAGCCGGAAAAAAAACGCCTTGGCGTTGGTGCGCGTGAAGAAATCGGCGGCGAGGTCCGGTGGCGGAATGGCCCGCGAGAAATCCTCGGCCTTGTGGAACGCTTCGACTGACGAATAGGTGAAATACTCGGGGAGCTTCCCGTGTGCCGCGAGCCACCCGAGCCACGGCGTCGCCCACAGCAGCACTAGTCCGAGCAGGCCCAGCACGCACGGCACCGGAGCGCGTTGGCGGCGGCGCGCCTCAACCGCGACCAACACGACCCCGGCCACCGTCGTGTAGACCCCGAAGTCCGGCCGAAACAACCCCGTCGCCGCGATCGCCGCGGCGAGGGTGGCGAGGCGCTTTGTGCTCGGCTGCTCGGTGTAGCGCCACGCCGCCGTGAAAAACAGGATCGGGAGCAGGTTGATGTAGTAGCGATAAGGCACCGGCAGCACCCAGACCGCGAGGAGCGTGAGCACCAATGCGAGCACCGGCGCGATCCCCGCGCCGCGCAGTAGGCGAAAAAAAAGGACATAGGCCAACGCATGCGCCGCGCAGAGGAGCAGCATTTCCCCGAGCAATCCGCCGCCGCTCAACCACTGCGCCATCGCCGAGACGTAGAACACGAGCGGACCGTAGCTTTCCTTGAAATCGAGCACCGGATGGCGGCCCGAGAGAATCTCAAACCCGCCGGCGAGCTGGTAGCCGTGGCCGTCGGTGAACGCCGCGAGGTAATAGGGCGGCAAGAGCTGCGCCGCGACCCAGTAGGCGGTCAGGAGCGCGATCGCAACCGGCACCACGATTCGCCCTTGGAACGCGGCATCAACGCGGGTGGAAAGAAGGCCAGCCCCTGCGGAAGTCGGCGAGTTCCCCATGAACGCGAGCGACTACAACCCCAGCCGCGCCTCGGCCGCCGCGATGGCGGCGATGAAGGCCGCGGGCGTGGGGGCCGCGAGCAACGCCTCACGATCGGCCGGCGTGCGCAGGACCTTACAGAGCGCGCTCACCACGGCGAGGTAGTCGCCCGGCTTCGACTTCGGCGTGCCGAGGACAAAAATCAGTTTTACGATTTCGCCCTTCTCGTCGAACGCGAGGCCGGCATCGACGCGGCCGACGGCCATCACGATTTGGTTCACGTGCTCCGTGCGCGCGTGCGGGAGCGCCACGAAATTGCCCAGGCAGGTGGTGTCGAGGCGGTCGCGGGCCAGCAGCTCGGCGTAAAAGCCGTCGAACCGCGTCACGTCCGGATGCCCGTCGAGGCAGCGTGCGATCGTCTGGAGCGCGACCGTGCGTTTCGCGGCAGAGACGCCGAGGACGATGCGGGACGGGGCGAGCAACGAGGAAATTTTTCCAGCCATGCGATTCGAGAAAAAGCAGAAGGGAGATGCCGCGCGGAAGAAAGGCGAAAAGCCGTCGCCGCGAAAAATGTCACGGCGCGGCGGAAAAAATTTCGGCGCGATCCCGCGGTCCCGCCGCCGCGAGCATCAGCCACACCGCGAGCGCGGAGCGCACCGCGACGGGAGATGGGGGAGAATCGCGTTGCGCGGCGGCGGCGCGCGGGCTCAGTAACCGGCATGAAACGAACGACGCTCGGGTTGATCGCGGGACTGGTTTGGGCGGCGGCGGCGCATGGCGCGGAGGGGGAATTTTCGGCGACGGTGCGGGCGGCGGATTTTTCCGCGGCGGGATTGGCGAAGCTCACGCCCGCCGAGTTGGCGCGGCTCGACGCGCTGGTCCGTGACTACAAGAGCGGTGCGCTCGCGACCGTGAAACGCGAGGCGGCCGCCGCCGAGCGGGCGCGGGAAGCGGCGGAGGCGCGCGCCGCGCAGGCGACGGCCGAAGCGCGCTCCGCCCAGACGGCGGCGGCGGCGCGCACGGCGAAAACCGAAAAGGAAACCGGCGAGCCGAAGAAGGCCGACGCCGGCCTGATCGCCAAGGCGCGGGCGTTGCTGCCAGCCGGGACGACCGTCGAATACGCGGCCGTCGAGAGCCGAATCGCGGGAAATTTTTCGGGCTGGCAGGGGCGCACGGTGTTTACGCTGGAAAACGGTCAGCGCTGGCAGGTCGTGAACGCCGGCGAGTATTTTTCGCCCACCGTCAGAAATCCGGTTGTAAGAATCTCCCCCGCCTCTTTCGGCGGATTCTGGATGACGATCGAGGGAGTCAATCAGCGCGTGCGCGTCGCCTCCCTCGAGGCCGGGCGGTAGCCCGGCCGCCTGAAAAAGCAGATGCGACCCGACGGCACGCCAAACGCCAGCGCGGAAGCCGCCAGGGCGCGTTAGGTGGACGGTGGCGGCGGCGTGTCCGCGCCGAGGCCGGCGGCTTCCTGCTCCTCGGCACTCTCGACGATGCGCGCAATGCTGAGGAGTTTGTCGCCGGCAGCGAGCGTGAGGAGCTTCACGCCTTTGCCGCCGCGGTTGACCTCGCGGATCGTGTTCACGGGGCAGCGCACGCTCTGGCCCTTCGCGGTGAGGAGCATGATTTCGTCGGTGTCGCGGATGCTGAGCGCGCCGGCGAGATTCACCGAGCCATCGTCGGGCAACGTGATCGCCCAGACGCCGCTGCCGCCGCGGTTGATGAGGCGATAGTCCTCGAAGCGGGTGCGCACGCCGAGGCCGGCTTCGCTGGCGACGAGGAATTTCGCCGTGTGATCCACGACCTCGATCACGTCGAGGTAGTCGCTCTCGAGTTTGAATCGCATCCCCGTCACGCCGCCCGTCGCGCGGCCGGTCGCACGGAAAATATCCTCGCCGGTCTCGGCGTCGCGTTCGCGGAAGCGCACGGCGAGGCCTTGGTGGGAAACGAGGATGAGTTCGTCGTTGCCCGTCGTGAGCACGGTGCCGATGACGCTGTCGCCCTCGGCGAGGTTGATGCCGATGAGGCCGCCGTCGCGCGTGCAGTTGGCGTAGTCGGCGAGCGAGCTCTTCTTAATCACGCCGCGCTTGGTCGCCATGACGAGGTAGCGGTCCTCGGCGAAATCCTTCACGCAGATCATCGCGGCGATTTTTTCGCCCTCGGCGAGCCGGAGGAAACTCGAGACGGATTTCCCCTTCGAGGTGCGGGTGCCCTCGGGGGTGTCGTAGACCTTCTTCGCGTGGCACTGGCCGATGCTCGTGAGAAAGAGGATGTAGTCGTGCGTGCTCGCGGTGAAGAGGTGCTCGACGAAATCCTCGTCGTAGGTCTCCGCGCCGATCACACCCTTGCCGCCGCGTTTCTGCGAGCGGTAGTCGGCGACGCGCGTGCGCTTGATGAAGCCGAGGTGCGAGACGGTGATCACGCAGCCCTCGTTGGGGACGACGTCCTCCATGCGGAAATCACCAGCCGCGCCAACGATCTCGGTGCGACGGGGCGAGGTGTATTTCGCCTTCATCTCGAGCAGCTCGGACTTGATGAGCGCGAGGAGCTTGGTCTCGGACTCGAGGATGCTCTTCAGCTCCTCGATTACTTTCATCAACTCAAGGTATTCGGCCTCGATCTTGCCGCGTTCGAGGCCGGTGAGTTGGTAGAGGCGGAGTTCGAGGATGGCGTCGGTCTGGCGCTCGCTGAGCGGGTATTTCGCCATCAGGCGGACCTTGGCCTCCTCCTTGTTGGCCGAGGCGCGGATGATTTTGACGAAGTCGTCGAGGTTATCGAGGGCGATGATGTAGCCCTCGAGGATGTGCGCGCGGTCGAGCGCCTCTTTCAGGCGGAACTGCGTGCGGCGCGTGACGACCTCGCGGCGGTGCTCGATGTAACACTCGAGGAGTTCCTTGATGTTCATCTGCTTCGGCCGCTTCTTGTCGAGGGCGAGCAGCGTGACGCCGAAGGAGGATTCGAGCGCGGTTTTCTGGAAGAGCTGATTGATGACGACCTTCGCCTGCTCGCCACGTTTCAACTCGATGACGATGCGCGTCTGCTCGTCGGACTCGTCGCGGAGATCGCGGATGCCGTCGATTTGTTTTTCGCCCACGAGCTCGGCGATGCGGAGCACGAGCGTGGCGCGGTTTACGTTGTAGGGGATCTCCGTGATGACGATCTGCTCCATGCCGCCCTTGAGTTCCTCGGTGTGGGCCTTGCCGCGCGTGCGGACGATGCCCTTGCCGGTTTTCAAGTAGGAGAGAATTCCCTCGCGGCCGGAGATGACGCCGCCGGTGGGGAAGTCGGGGCCCTTGACGATCTCGCAGAGCTCGTCGACGGAGGTGCGCGGGTTGTCGATGATCGCGCAGGTGGCGTCGATGATCTCGTCGAGGTTGTGCGGCGGGATGTTGGTCGTCATGCCGACCGCGATGCCGGTCGAGCCGTTCAACAACAGGTGGGGCAACGCGCACGGGAGCACGACGGGCTCGGTGGTGGACTCGTTGTAGTTGGGGACGAAGTCGACGGTGTCCTCCTCGATGTCCTTGAGCAGCTCCTCGGCGAGCGCGCTAAGGCGGGCCTCGGTGTAACGATACGCGGCGGGCGGATCGCCGTCGACGGAGCCGAAATTGCCCTGCGGATCGATCAGCGGGTAGCGCACGACCCAGGGCTGCGCGAGGCGCACGAGGGTGTCGTAAACGGAGGCGTCGCCGTGCGGGTGGTAGTTCTTGAGCACCTCGCCGACGACACCGGCGCACTTGGTGTGCGCGCGGTTGTGGAGGAGGCCTTCACGCAACATCGCGTAGAGGATGCGGCGCTGGACGGGCTTGAGGCCGTCGCGCGCATCGGGCAACGCCCGCGAGACGATGACCGACATCGAGTAATCGATGTAGGCCGTCTGCATGATGTCGGTGATGTTAGCGGAGGAGAGTTTTTCGGAGGCGGTATACACGGAGGAAGTGAACGGAAGGAGGGAGGGGCGAGACGAGTTGTGGCCTACGGCTGGATCGCGTTCCAAGGGCGGGCTTCAACGAATTGGGCGAGATGGG
>JBEANZ010000583.1:0-8207 GCA_041165185.1 Verrucomicrobiota bacterium
GTGCCGGTGAGGACGCCAGTCGTGGGGTTGAAGGCCGCCCACGTCGGCAACGCGCCTGTCGTAACCGAAAACACGGGCGCGGGGAACCCCGTGGCGGTCACGGTGAAATTCCCCCCGAGGCCCGCGTAGAAATTCGCCGTGGCCGCGCTGGTGATGACGGGCGCGGCGTTGATGCTCAAGGTCGCCACCCCGGAGAGCGCCGGGGCGGCCGCGGCATTATCCACCAAGCACCGAAACTGGTCGCCGTGCATCGAGGCGGCGACGCCCGTGACCGTCAGCGCGGCGGTGGTCGCGCCGGAATACGCGCCGCCATCGTTGAGTTGAACAAAATCGGTCGTTTCGGCGGCGCGGCGCTGCCACTGATACGTGATGGGCGCCGTGCCGGTGGCGGCAACGGAAAACGTCGTCGTTTGCCCGGCGACCAACCCGACCGAGCCCGGCTGGGACGATATGGCCACCGCAATAATCGGTGTGCCGCGGCGAAGAACGTGATTCTGCGAATCGGCGATGAATAGGTTGCCGGCGGAATCGACCGCGAACCCGGTCGGGTAGTTGAACCGCGCGCTGCCGTCCAGTCCGTCGACGCTGCCGGAATTGTTGGGCGAGCCACCGATAGTGGTCACTACGGCGGCGGGTGTAATCTTGCGCACCGTGTTGTAATAATAGTCGCCGGTGTAGAGGTTGCCGGCAGCATCAAGGGCGAGCCCGCGGGGAAAATAGAAGCGGGCTGCGGTGCCCGTGCCATTACTGAATCCGGAATAACCCGTTGTGCCGGCAAAAGTGGTGACTTCCGCGCTCGTCGAGATCCGGCGAATCGCGCTGTTGCCGGTATCCGCCACAAAGAGATTACCCGAGGGGGCGATTACCAAGCCCTCTGGGCTGTAGAAGCGTGCGACGGCACCGGAGCCGTTGGCGCTCCCAGTCACGCCCGCCAAACCTGCGACCGTGGTGACCGCGCCGCCGACGGCGATCTTGCGGATCGTGTGATTGCCGGTGTCGGCGACGTAGATGTTGCCGGAGGTGTCGACCGTGACGCCGGCCGGACTGCTAAACCGCGCGGCCGCCGGCGTCCCATCGGCGCTGCCGCTGATCCCGGGCGACCCTGCGATGACGCTGACCACGCCGGCCGGCGTCACCTTGCGAATCACGTGGCCGAACGCGTCGGCGACGATGACGTTGCCGGCGGAGTCGACGGCGAGCCCGGCGACGACGTTGGGTAGCGCGACGAGGGTGGTGACGACCCCCGCCGGCGTCACCCTGCGGATGGTGGCGTTGCCGGCCTCGGACACGTAGACGTTGCCCGCAGCGTCCGTGGCGAGCGCCGTGGGGCGGTTGAAGCGTGCCGCGGCCCCGGTGGCGTCAACATAGCCGGGCTGCCCAGCGCTCCCCGCGGGCGTGGTAAATTGAAAGACTTGGCCAAATAACGTGGAGGTGGTGAGGCCAAGCACCGCAAGGGTGAGTAGACGGCGGAGGGTGCTGATTTTCATGACGGGGAAATGGAATTGGACCGGGATAGCGGGAGCGGGCGGCAGGTGTGGGGTGAAGGAGTTTTTGCTGGGGCGAGCGGCGCGCGGGAAAGACGGTGGTCAGGCCTCCGGACCAAATTGAAAGCGGCGCCGCCGCGGGCGAGCGCGGCGGACCCCCAGAGCTGCCACTCGCTGGGCTTCGCCCGCTTCAAACGCGGCGCGCTGCGGTGACGTCGCCGACCGCCCAGCCCTTGTGTCTCGCCCGCGCGGGGGCCTGGACCGCCGCGCTCCGCAGCGAAAGGTTGGGGTAACCGGATCGTGTCCACAGCGGAGGCTTCGATATTTGGGCGTTCTAATGTGGTCAAGCCGCGCCGCGCCGAAAATCGAAAAATATTCTTCGCCAAGCGGGCGACAGGATCAGCGCCGCCGCTGATGGCGCCCCTATGGCCCCGGGGCGAAGCCATCCTCGGTGCCGGATTGGAGATGATACTGCCCGGTGCGCGTCGGGCCGGAGCGGTAGTTAAACAGCTCGATCATCCGCGTGAGTTCGAGGAGGTCCAGTTTGCCGTCGCGGTTTTCGTCGACAGTATGATAAAAGCTCAGGGTGGCGAGGGTGGTCAGGGTGCGGGTCGGTTCGGGGTTGAAGCCGTCCTCGCCGGTCGCATCCACTTTATAGCAACCGGTCCGGACGGTGCCGTTGCGGGTGTTAAACAGCTCGATGACGCGGGCGAGTTCGAGGAGGGAGAGCTTGAAATCGCGGTCGGTGTCGGCGGCGTGGGTGGTAATTTGCGCGACGGTCAACGGGTCGGGTTGGGCGGCGATTTGCACGGCGGTGCCCGAAGGGGTGAGGGTCACAATGGCGGCGAGGTTCTTCGTGCCAGTCGTGCCGGCGGGGACGTTGGCGGAATAGGTGAACGCAAACGGGCTCGCGGGAATGGTGGTCCAAATCCATTCGATTTGGCCGGTGGCGCCGACGGTGGGCTTGGTGTGGCCGTCGTTGCCGGCGCTGGCTGCGAACGTCCAGCCGGCGGGGAGCGTGACGGTCCAGCGGAGCGAGGAAAGCGTGCCCGTGTAGCCGAGCGTGTTCGTCACGACGACGGTGCCACCGGCGACGTAGCCGTTGCCCGCGACGAGGTGTGTGGCGGCCGGGCCGGCCGGCTGCACGGTAAGGTTGAAACTCGCCGTGGCGGACAACGCGCCGTCGCTCACGGTGACCGTGATGGTCGCGGTCCCATTTTGGCCGGTGGCCGGGGTGACGTTGAGCGTCCGGTTGGCACCGGAGCCGCCGAGGGCAAGGTTGGCCGCGGGCACGAGCGTCTGATTCGAGGAGGTGGCCGTTACGACGAGGGCGGCGGCGGGCGTCTCGGCGTCACCGACCGTGAACGCGCGGGCACCCGTGGCGGTGTTGGTGAGCACTGTCAGGTTGGCGAGCGGACTGAGCGTCGGGGACGTGTTGGGGTTCGCGACGACGAGGATCTGGGTGACGTCGGGCGCGGCAAGATAATCGGCGCTGCCCGCTTGGCTCGCGGTGATCGTCGTGGTGCCGGCGCCGACGATGGTTACGGTCGCACCTGTGACGGTCGCGACCGCCGGGGCCGAGCTTGCGTAGGTGACGGGCAGCCCGGAACTCGCCGTGCCGGACAAATCGAACGGGGCATCGCCGACCGATCTTCCGGCGAGCGGGCCGAACGAGAGGGTCTGGCCCGCTTGCGCCACCGTCAGGACTGCGGCCGCGCTGACCGCGTCGGGCGCAATGCCGTTCGTCGCCGTGAGGGTGTAGCTGCCCGCGTCGGCGACGACTAGGCCCGAAAGTTGGAGCGTGGCGGTGGCGGCTCCGGCGATGCGTCCGCCGTCGGCGAGGGCGACGTTATTTTTCTTCCAACGCAACGTGAGCGGGGGCGTGCCGGTCGCCGTGCTGGCGAAGGTCGCGGTTTGGCCGACCACGAGGGTCTGGCTCGTCGGGGCCGTCACGGTGGGGGCGGCCGTGAGCAAATAGTTGAGCGTGAGGCTGCCGCGATCCGTGGAACTATAGCCGCCCACTGCGACCGCGTAGGTCGTGCCGGCGCTGACCGAAAACGTCAGCTTGCTCGCGGTGCCGCCGGCGCTGTCGTCGTCTTGGCCGAGCTTGGCCAGAGCGGCCAGACTGCCGCCTGTATAAATCGCCATGACGGTATCGGGGCCCGAACCGAGCGTGTCAAAGGTGGCGCTGCCCGTCGCCGGCGCCGTCCACCGGAACCACACCGAGGAGGCGGTGCCGCTGGTCGTAAGGTGGGTGGGCTCGCCGGTTTCGCCGGTCGCCCCGACGTTGGTCGTTGTCGCGACGCCACCATATCCCGATAATATCCACGCGCCGGTGAAATTGTCGTTCGACGGCGCGGCCCCGCCAGCCGGGTTGACCGTGAGTTGCGCGGCATTGGAGGTGACGGTCCCCAACGCGTTCGTGATCACCACATCATAGCCGCCGGCGTCGGTCGTTTGCACATTGGCCAACGTCAACGACGATAGGGTCGCGCCGGTGATATTGGTGCCGCTCTTCCGCCACTGAAAGGTCGGCGCCGGGGAGCCGGAGACAAACGGCGTCAGGGTGGCCGTCGCGCCCGCCGCCACACTGGTGTTCAAAGGTTGCGTGACGATGGTCGGCGCCGAATTCACGAGCCCCAGCGTGACCTGCACGTCGAGATATTGGTTCGGGGTCGTGCCCCCCTCGGCCACCACCCGGAAGGATAGGTTCGCGGCGCTGTCGACGAGCGTCTGGCCGACCGCGAGCGCGGCGTCGCTCACGCTCGTGCCGGGGGTGGTGAGGTCGAGGAGGCGGCTTTGCTGGTTGGAATTGAAGCCCCAAATCACATAGGCGCCGTGCGACATGGACGCGTTGCTCGTAAAATTCCGACGCACGCCGATCCAATAGCTGCGCGTCGCATCCTTCGCGATTTTCAGCGCCAGCGTGCCCGTGCCGGTCGAGTTGTCGAAGCGGTTGATGCGGTAGGTGCCCGTCGCCGTGGCGGTTTGCACCTGGCTGTCGGCGGCCCAGCCGAGGAGATTCTTGAACCACGGGTTGAAGTCGGTGCTTTGGCTGTTGGCGAAATTCGCCCCCATGGTATCAAAGTCGTCCCCATATTCGGTGTTGGTGCCCGTCGCGCTGATGGCGCTCCCGTCGGCGACCTGCCAGAGGTTCGCGTGATTCAGTCCGTAGGTGTGGCCGAGTTCGTGGGAGACGACGCGAAAATCGAACTCCCCGTTGACCCACACTCGCGAGGCGCCGAGGTCCGCGAGGCCGCCATAGGTGATCTGCGAACCGGCGATGGCGCTCGTCCCAAGGTAGGTGAACAGCACGATCACGCGATCGTAGTTCGTCACCGTGTAGTTGGCTCCGGCGGCCGCCCGCGCATCCGTGTGCAACTGGGTATTGGAGCCGGCGAGCGCATATGTCGAGGCCGGCTGCGGCATCCGGTAGAGCTGCGTCGTGACCGTGAAATTCAGGGACGTCTGGCCGTAGGCACTCTGCGCATAGAAGGGCTTCACCTGCGAGTCGGCGATATTTTGCACAAACGCCGCCGAATACGTCGTGCCCCCGCCGGAACTCTTTGGGTCGCCGGCGCGATCCGAAAAGTCGACGCGGATGACGAGCACGTTTTTCGCGCCGATCGTCCACGGCGTCGGCGCCAGCGGCGCCGTCCCCTTGTCGCTCGCGGTGGTCGCTGGCAGGGGCAACAGGATCTCCCCTTGCGCCGGAATCGGCTGCGGACCGATCTTTGATTCCGCGGCCTCATAGGCGGCCTCGGCACGCAGCAGTTGCTCGACGTTCGCAAAGCGAAACACCCTTCCGCCAATTTCCGCCCGCACTCCACCGGACCCCGCCCCCGAGGCCACGGTGGCGTCAAAGTCGATGACGGGACGGGCGGGATCAATGCCCTCGTCTGGTTCGAGCACCCGGATCGCCGCGGGGTGCAACGCGATCGCGCCGTCGAGCCGCACGCCGTGGATCGGTATCCCCATCTTCGTCGTCTCGCTCGTGCGTCGTCCGTAGCTATAGGCGCGAACCTCCGCGCCCTCGATTGAAACGAATCGCTGATAAATGTCCGTCGGCAAACCCGCCTGTTTGCGCCGCACCAATTCGGCCGGACCGTAGTCAAACACGAGCACCGAAAAATCCGCCGTCGTGGAGATCCGCTCCTCCATCTCGCTCGTGATCGACGCCGGCAATCGCGCGCGGACCGACGCCGGCACGGTGAGCGCGAGCGCCTGTTCGGGATCTTTTTCAACCAGCGTCCGCATCGCGACTCGGCGCGCCCGGGCGAGCGGCAAACCCTCGCCCAGCAGTGACTCACGCTCGTCGGCGGCGGTCGCGGCGAGATAGCGACTTACCCAGGTGCGAAACTGGGCAAACGCCCCCGGCTGATCGCCACTCCACGCACGGGCGTAAGCGAGGTGGGCGAGCTCGGGGGCGAGGTCCGCTGCGGGCTTTCTTGGCTTCGCGACGTCCGTGCTGGGCACCGCACCCGGTCCGCGGACGGTGGCCTCGGTTGGCGGCGCGGGTTGGCTCGTGGGCACAGCCCGCGTGGTCGTTGCGCGCGGGGTGGTCGGCGTTGCGGGCGAGTTGGCATCGAATCCGCGCCACCACGCCACACCGATCGCCACCAAGACCGATCCCGCAATTAGCAATCTTCTCTGGGGACGCATAAAATTTCGGTTCGAGGCATCAACTCGGGATGAGCGGGACGCCGAAGCCTGTGCCGTCACGCCTCAAAAGCTAGGTAAATAGCATGCTCAACGGGAGAAAACTGGGCTTCAATACCAGCTCATTCCACGCGTCCTCCGCAGCGGTCGCGCTGGCTCCTACCCGTTTGCAGCCTCGCACCGGCGCAGGCTTTTATGCCGGCGTGCGCGTGATATAGGACGGTGACGGGTTGATGCGGTGCCGTGGTTGGGGCGCGAGGAGGTGTGCGAGTTCGAGCGGGCGTGCCTCCTGATTGCTGTCGGGCTCCGTGCTGCGGCGGCCGGCGGACGCGACCGTTTTGTAAGCGCGCACTCAGTTGACGCGCAGCGTCTGGCGGGGCCGGAGGGATGACGCCGGGCGGCGGGCGGGTGCGATGCGCTGGCGCGGGCTTCCGGTGTTTTCGTTTTGCGCGGGGGGCTGGGGTGGCGATGCTGCGGGTCATGGCCGTCACCCTTGCGTTGTCCACCTTGTGCGAACACCCGCGGCGGCGCACGGGGTTGACGACGTTGTTTCCGGAGTTTGTCCGCCATGCGTTGGCGGTTTTTCCGGAGGTGAACTGGGTCGTGTTGGCGGGGGCCGGGGCGACGTGGCCGGTGGTGGATCCGCGGGTCGAGGTCGTGCGCGATTTTCCGGCCAACGACCGCCGCGTGGCGCGGCTGTGCGCGGATCATTTTCTCGTGGCGGCGGCGGCCCGGGCGCGCGGGGCGCGGGGTTTGTTTACGGTGGGGTTTGTGCCGGTGCGGACGGCGGGGTTGCCGGTGGCGATGCACGTGTTGTCGCTGCATCACCGGCGGCCGGGCGGCGGTGTGGGGGCGTGGTATCGGCGCGCGGCGGTCGCGCGCGGCCTGCGGTGCGCGGCGGTGGTGATCGCGAATTCGCGGTGGACGGCGGCGCAGCTCGGGGCGGTCGGCGGGCGGATGGTGGTGAGCTACGAGGGCGTGCAACACGAAATATTTTCGCCGACGGGCGCGCGGGGCGGCGGGCCGCCGGGGTTGCCGCCGGAATATCTGCTGTGGGCGGGGAATTTCTACGCCTATAAACGCGCCGAACTCGCGCTCGCGGCGTATGCGCGGCTGGCGCCGGCGATGCGGGCGCGGTTTCCGTTGGTGCTCGCGGGGGGCGATTGGGCGGGCGGCCGGGCGCGGGCGGAGGCGGCGGCGCGGGCGCTGGGAGTCGAGCGCGAGGTGCGGTTTCTCGGATGGGTCGAGGACGCGGCGTTGCCGGCGCTTTATCGTGGCGCGCGGGCGCAGGTGTTGGCGACGGCGGAGGAGACGTTTGGCCGGAGCGTCGCGGAGGCGATGGCGTGCGGGTGTCCGTGCGTGGTGCAGGACCTGCCGGTGTTGCGGGAGGTGACGGGCGGCGCGGCGTTGTTTTGCGATTTCGCCGACACGGCGGCGGCGGGCGCGGCCCTCGCGGCGATTTGCGCGGACGACGGGCTGGCGGCGCGGTTGCGGCGCGAGGGCGTGGCGCGGGCGGCGGATTTTCGCTTTGAAAAACTGGCGCGCGAACGCGTCGACTCGCTGCTGGAGGCCATCGGAGTCTGAGCCATGAGCAACGCCTCCCCTGCACCGAGAAACTGGCCTGCGGCGGCGATCTGCGCGGGGGCGGGGGCGGTGGTGTTTCAGTTTTTCGGCAACGCGACGCGGGGCTATATCGACACGGGGTCGTTGTTCTATTGGTGGGGCTACCAGTGGTTCGACGCGCGGTCGGAGACGGAGCACGGGTTGGTGATTCTGGGCGTCAGCGTGTGGCTGTGGTGGCGAAATCTGCGAGGAGCTGGGAGCGCAGGGGCCAAAGCTGAGAGCCCAGAGCTGAGCGCTGAGAGCAGGGCTGCGGAAGGGGCGGTGGGGGGCGCGCGGTCGCACGGTAACGAGTCGGTGGTCGGCCCGGGGTGGCCGGCGTGCGCGGCGATGGCACTCGGACTCGGGCTGCACGCGCTGGGATTCGTCGCGCAGCAAACGCGCCTCTCGATCGTGGGGGTGTTGGGGTTTGCGTGGGGCGTGGTGCGGCTGGGGGGCGGACGG
>JBEANZ010000584.1:0-10537 GCA_041165185.1 Verrucomicrobiota bacterium
TCGCCCCTTCAGGGCGAGGACATTTTCCAATTCGATTCCCAGGGCGTTGCCCTGGGCTTACGACTTTTCGCCCCGTTGGGGCTACCAATGCCTGAGGCCCTGCCCGCCCCGACAGGGCGCGGCGCGATAAAGGCTTGTCGCCGCCGTGAAACTCCCGCGCACTTCGGCCGTCTTTGCGGCGGCGATGCGCGCTCGAAACGCCCTCCGTCGGCCCCGTTTCCCCTCCCCTGTTCCCCCATGCAACACCCCCATCCGACCAACCTCTGGCAACCGTCGCGGCGCGAGTTTCTCTACGTCGGCTTGCTCGGTTCCGTGGGACTGACGACGAGCGATTTGTTCCGCGCGGAATGCCGCGCGGCGGGCGCGGAGAGCGGCCTCGGCGCCGGCGCGGGCAAGGCGAAATCCGTCATCAACATCTACCTGCCCGGCGGCATGGCCCATCAGGAGTCGTTCGATCCGAAGACCAACGCCCCGCTCGAATACCGCGGCCCGCTCGACACCGTGAAGACGAGCCTCCCCGGCATCCACTTTTCGGAAAACCTCAAGGAGACCGCCAAGATCGCCGACAAGATTTCCGTCGTGCGCTCGATGACGCACGGCGAGGCCGCCCACGAACGCGGCACCCACTCCATGTTCACCGGCTACCGGCCGAGCCCCGCGATCCAATACCCGAGCATGGGCGCGGTCGTCTCGCATGAGCTCGGCGCGCGCGCGGATCTGCCGCCCTACATTCTCATCCCCAACCAGACCACGCCCTACGCCGGGACGGGTTTCCTCGGCTCGGCCTACGGCGCGTTTGCGCTCGGCTCCGATCCGGCGAGCGACGCCTACTCGGTGCGCGATCTCACGCTGCCAGGCGGCGTCGATACGGCGCGCTTCGCCGAGCGCCGCGAGATGCGCGCGGTCGTCGATGCGCACTTCAGCGCACTCGAGAAATCCGACGCCCTCGACGGCCTCGATACCTTTTACCAACGCGCCTACGCCATGATCAGCTCGGACAAGGCGCGCGCCGCCTTCGACATCAAGGCCGAGCCCAAGGAACTCCGCGACGACTACGGCCGCAACGCCGCCGGCCAGCGCATGTTGCTCGCGCGCCGCCTCGTCGAGGCGGGTGTCCGCTTCGTCTCGCTCACCTACGGCTCGTGGGATCACCACGACAACATCAAGCGCGCCAACGGCACGCAGATGCCCAATTTCGACAAGGCCTACGCCGCCCTCATCCGCGACCTCGATCAACGCGGCCTGCTCGACTCGACCCTCGTGATCGTGAACACCGAGTTTGGCCGCACGCCAAAGATCAACGCCACCGCCGGCCGCGACCACTGGCCCAAGGTGTTTTCCATCGCGCTCGCCGGCGGCGGCATCAAGCGCGGCTACGTCCACGGCGCGTCCGACGCCATCGGCGCCGAGCCCGACTCGGATCCGCTCAGCGTGGAGGACTACGCCGCGACCATCTTCCACCAAATCGGCATCGACCCGAACAAAAAGCTGATGACGCCCGGCGGCCGGCCCCAATACATCGTGAAGGACGGCCACGTGGTGAAGGAACTCCTCGCCTGAGCCATGACCAAGCAAGTCCTCGCGACGCGGTGCAGCGCCCGATGGGTGGCGAGACGCGGTCCGACCGTAGGGCCGGCGCTTGCCGCCGAGCCGTCGCGCGGCACACGTGACAATCGCGATGGCACACCGACCAGCGGCGGCTCTCCATCGATCCATCGGACCATCATGAATCGTTTGATCGCGGGCGCGCTGTTTCTCCTCGGCACCGTCACCGCCCACGCCGTCGCGCCCAACTTCACCGCGACCAGCCCGGCGGGCGGCCAACGGGGCACCGAGATCGAAATCACCCTGCGCGGCGAGCGTCTCGCGGACGCGCAGGAAATCATTTTTTACGGCGACGGCCTCACCGCCGAGCCGATAACCGGCGCGACCGCCACGCAGGCCAAGGCCAAGATCAAAATCGCGCCCGACTGCCGGCTCGGTGAACACGCCCTGCGCGTGCGCACCGCGAGCGGCATCTCCGCGTTGCGGATTTTCTACGTCGGCCCGTTTGCGACGCTTGAGGAAAAGGAGCCCAACAACGAACTCGCGAAGGCCCAGCCCGTCCCGCTCAACTCCACCATCGAGGGCAGCATCGGCGCCGAGGACATCGACTGGTTCGCCGTCGAGGTGAAACAGGGCCAGCGCCTCTCCGTCGAGGTCGAGGGCGCCCGCCTCGGCCGCACGCTCTTCGACCCGATCCTCTTTGTGCACACGGCGGACGGGCGGCCGCTCGCGCGCTCGGACGACACCCCGCTGCTCGGCCACGACGGCTTCGTGTCGCTGCTCGCGCCGGCGGACGGAAAACTTTTCGTGCAACTCCGCGACGTCGCCTACTCGGGCAACGGCCATTTCTACCGGCTGCACATCGGCTCGTTTCCGCGCCCCGCGCTCGCCACGCCGCTCGGCGGCCGCGCTGGCGAGACCCTCGAAGCCCGCTTCCTCGGCGATCCGGCGGGCGAGTTTTCGCAGACGGTCGCGTTACCGGCGACGGCGACGACGGGGAAATTTGGCGTCCTCGCCGAGCGCGACGGCCCGGCCGCGTCGGCGAACTGGTTGCGCGCATCCGCGTTTCCCAACGCCGCCGCCGTGCCCGCGGGCAACTCCGCCGCGACCGCGCCGCTCCTCGACCGCGCGCCGCCCTTGGCGTTCAACGGCGTGCTCGCGACCAAGGGCGAGCCCGCGTTCTTCAAGTTCACCGCGAAGAAGGATCAGAACCTCGACTTTCAGGTTTACGCCCGCCGTCTCGGCTCGCCGCTCGACTCCGTGATCACCGTCCTCGGCCCGAAGGGCGCCAGCCTCGGTAACAACGACGACGCCGCCGGCAACCCCGACAGCGCCGTGCGCGCGCGCATCCCCGACGACGGCGACTACACCGTGAAGATCGCCGATCAGCTCGGGCGCGGCGGGCCGACGTTTGCCTACCGCGTCGAAATCACCGAGGTCCCGCCGACCGTCGCGCTCTCCATCCCCGATACCGCGCGCTACGATTACGAGACGCGCAAATCGATCGTCGTGCCGCGCGGCAACCGGTTTGCGGCGCTCATGACCGTCACGCGCGACACGTTTAACGACGAGGTGCGGCTCGCGTTCGACGGCCTGCCCGAGGGCGTGACAATGGCCGCGGACAAGGTGCCCGGCAACGTGTCGTCGGTGCCCGTCGTGTTCGAAGCCGCGGCCGACGCGCCCGTCACGGGGCGCTTACTGACGCCGGTCGCACGCGCGACGGACGAGGCGAAATGGAAAAATCTCACGAGCGGTTTCCGCCACCGCGTCGAGTGGGTGCGCATTCAAAACGCGACCGTCTACGTCGAATCCGAGGTGAACCAAATCGCGGCCGCCGTCGTGGAGGAGGTGCCGTTCAAGGTCAGCGTCGTGCAGCCGAAAGTCCCGCTCATGCAAGGCGGCGAGATGGCGTTGAAAATCGTCGCGGAGCGGAAGGAAGGCTTCGACGAGCCCATCACCGTGAAGATGGTCTGGAACCCGCCCGGCGTGAGCACGCTGCCCGACATGACGATTCCGAAGGGCGCGACCTCCGTGGACTACAAGATCAACGCCACCACCAAGGCCGACGAGCGCGCGTGGAAAATCGCGTTCATCGCGAGCGCGACGGTGCAGGGCGGCACCGCCTACGTCTCGACGCAGCTCGCCGACCTCGAGGTCGCGGCGGGTTTCCTCGCCGGCAAGATCGACCACACGAAGCTGGAGCGCGGAAAGACCGGCAAACTCACCTGCCTGCTCGAGCAGAGAAAGAAAGTCCCCGGCACGGCCGTCGCGCGGCTGACGGGCTTGCCCGACGGCGCGACCGCGCCCGACGTCGAGATCACCGCCGAGAGCAAGGAGGCGGTTTTTGAAATCACGACGACCGACAAGTGCCCCACCGGCCCGGCGAAGAACATCGCGTGCGTCGTCACCATCACGCAGGCCGGCGAACCGATCGTGAACGTGCTCGCGCCCGGCAGCGTGTTGCGCATCGACGCGCCCCGCGCGGCGGCGGGAGCGGGCGCCGTGACGGCCAAGACGAACGACTGATTTTCTCACGCCCTCCGCCATGACGTTTCTCCTGAAAACATTTTCGATTCCTCGCTGTTTTCGATGGATCGGGCTGCAGGGATTGGGAGCCCCAACGGGGCGGCAAGTAGATAGCCCAGGGCAACGCCCTGGGAATGCCCCCGCTAAGAGTCCAAGCCCTGAAAGGGCGAAACCGGACGAGGGTGTCGCCCCTTCAGGGCGAGGACACTTTCCCATTCGATTCCCAGGGCGTTGCCCTGGGCTATCGACTTTCGCCCCTTCGGGGCTGCCGGACACCCGATTTCCCATCCACCGGAAGTCGCGAGGAACCACAATTTCCTCAGCGGTCGCCGCGGTCGTCGCGTGCGGCGTCGTGTTGGCTGCGGGCACGCCGGCACTCGCGGCCGGCGCGGTGCTCGCGGAGCTGAAGGTGTTTCCCGCCGACGTGCACCTCCGGGCCGCGCAGGCGAGCCAGGCGCTCGTGGTGCAGGCGGTGTTTGCGGACGGCGTGACGCGCGACGTGACCGCGCAGGCGAAATTTGCCGTGAAAAATTCGGCGCTGGCCAAGCTCGACCACGCGACCGTGCTGCCCGTCGCGGACGGGAAGACGGAGTTGACGGTGAATTTTCAGGGAAAGTCCCTCGTCGTCCCCGTGGTCGTCGCCGCCGCGCAGGCCCGCGAACCGATCAGTTTTTTGAAGGACGTGATGCCGGTGCTGACCAAGGCGGGCTGCAACACGGGCGGTTGCCACGGCTCATCGCGCGGCAAGGACGGCTTCCGCCTTTCCCTCTTCGGCTACGATCCCGACGGCGACTACCACCGCCTCACCCGCGAGCAAATCGGGCGGCGCATCAATCTCGCCGTGCCAGAGGAGAGCCTCCTGCTCGACAAGGCGACCAACCGCGTGCCGCACACCGGCGGTGAGCGCTTCAAGGCGGAGAGCCCCTTTTACCAGACGCTGCTCGCGTGGCTGAAGGCGGGCGCGCCCAAGGATGCGTCCGACGTCGCCAGGGTCGTCCGCCTCGAGCTCAACCCCCGCCTCGCCGTGCTCGAAGGCGCGGGCGAGACGCAGCAGCTCACCGTGCGGGCGTTTTACTCGGACGGCGCGGAGCGCGACGTGACGGCGCTCGCGGCGTTCATGACCAACAACGACGCGTGCGCTACCGTGTCGGAGGCCGGCAAGGTCGCGGCCGGCGTGCGCGGCGAGGCGTTTGTCACCGCGCGTTTCGAGGGCTTCGTGAGCGGCGCGCAAATCCTCACGCTCCCGGCGAATCTCCAATTCACGTGGCCGGGGCTCGCCGGGCAAAACTACGTCGACGACCTCGTCGACGCGAAACTCCGCAAGCTGCGCATCGCGCCCTCGGGGCTGTGTGACGACGCGACGTTTCTGCGGCGCGTCTCGCTCGATCTCACCGGCACGATCCCGACGGCCGAGCGCGTGCGGCGCTTTCTCGCCGACCCCGCGCCCGACAAGCGCACGGCGCTCGTTGACACGCTGCTCGCCCGCAAGGAATTCGCCGCGATTTGGGTGATGAAGTGGGCCGAGCTCCTCCAAATCCGCAGCGCCGACCAGCAGTTGCAGATGAGCGCCAAGTCCGCGCAGCAATACTTCGAGTGGCTCGAGGAGCAGGTCACGCGCAACGTCCCGGCCGACCGCATGGTGCGCGCGCTCCTCACGGCGATCGGGCCGAGCTTCGAGGCGCCGGAGGCGAATTTCTACAAGGTCGAGCGCGACACGTTGAAGCTCTCGGAAAACGTCGCGCAGGCGTTCCTCGGCGTGCGCACGCAGTGCGCGCAGTGCCACAACCACCCCTTCGATCGCTGGACGATGAACGACTACTACGGGTTCGCGTCGTTCTTCTCGCAGGTCGGCCGCAAGCCCGGCGAGGACCCGCGCGAGACCATCGTGTTTAACAACGGCGGCAACGGCGGCGCGAAACATCCCGTGACGGGCAAGGACGTTGCCCCGAAATTCCTCGGCGGCGCGCAGCCGGAAATCGCCAAGGGCGGCGACCGCCGCGCCGCGCTCGCCGACTGGCTGCTCGCGCCGGAAAACCCCTACTTCGCGCGCAACCTCGCCAACCACGCGTGGGCCCACTTCTTCGGCCGCGGCATCGTCGATCCGATCGACGATGTGCGCGTGACCAACCCGCCCTCGAACCCCGAGCTGCTCGACCAGCTCGCCGCGCGGCTCACGGACTACGGCTACGATTTCCGCCGCCTCGTGCGCGACATCTGCCTCTCGCGCACCTACCAGGCCTCCTCGATCCCGAACGAGTCCAACGCGGCCGACGACCGGAATTTTTCCCACGCCGTCCCGCGCCGCATCCGCGCCGAGGTGTTGCTCGACGCCGTCGTCGCGATCACCGGCGGCACGGAAAAACTCCGCGGCCTGCCCGCCGGCGGTCGCGCCGTGGAAATCGCCGACGGCCGCACGACCAACTATTTCCTCACGACCTTCGGCCGCGCCACGCGCGAGACGCCGTGCTCCTGCGAGGTGAAGATGGAGCCGAACCTCTCGCAGGCGCTCCACCTCCTCAACGGCGACACCATCAACGCGAAAATCGCCGCCGGCGGCCTCGTGCGAAAGCTCGTCAAGGACGGCCGCTCGAACGACGAGATCACCGAGGAGCTCTACCTGCGCGCGCTCGGCCGCGCGCCGACGGCGACGGAGACGGGCGCGCTCGCGAAGTTCTTCGCCGATGGCCGGCCGCGCGACATCGTGCTGCACGATTTGTTTTGGGCGCTGCTCAACGCGAAGGAGTTTGTGTTCAACCACTGAGCCGCCCGATGCGTATCGTCCGCCTGCTTTTCACCGGCGCGTGCGCCGCCGCCCTCGCCGCCCGCGCCGGCGAGCCCGCGAAAAAGATCACCTACGAGGATGACGTTCTCCCGATCTTTCGGAACAACTGCCTCAAGTGCCACAACCCGGACAAGCTCAAGGGCGATCTCGACCTGAGCAGTTTTTCCGGGGCGCTGAAAGGCGGCGCCGGCGGCGTGGACCTCAACGCCGGCGATCCCGACGGCAGCCAGCTCTACAAGTCGGTCACGCATTCCGACGAGCCCACGATGCCGCCCAACGCCAAGCTCCCCGACCGCGATATCCTCACGATTCGCCGCTGGATCGAGGGCGGGCTGTTGCAGGGCGTGAACAGCAAGGCCATCGCCGCCAACAAACCGACGGCCGACCTCTCGTTGAAAGCCGCGGCGGTCGGGCGGCCGGAGGGGCCGCCGGTGTTGCCGGGCGGGCTCGCGCTCGAGCCGGTCGTGCGCGCCGAACGCGGCACGGCGGTGAACGCCATCGCGTGCAGCCCGTGGGCGCCGGTCGTCGCCCTCGCGGGCACGCGCCAGATCGCGTTCTACGGGACGGACGACGCCGAATACCTCGGCGTGTGGGCGTTTCCCGAGGGGCAGGTGTGCGACGTGAAATTCAGCCGCAACGGGAAACTCCTCATCGCGGGCGGCGGACAGGGCGGCAAGTCGGGCGTCGTCGCCGTGTGGAATGTCGCCACCGGCGAGCGCGTCATCACCATCGGCGATCAGTTCGACTCGGTGCTCGCGGCCGACCTCAGCGCCGACCAGCAGTGGATCGCGCTCGGCGGGCCGGACCGGGTGTTGAAGATTTACCGCACGAAAGACGGCGGGCTCGAGCACCGCATCAGGAAACACACGGACTGGGTGACGGCGCTGGAATTTTCGCCCGACGGCAAATACCTCGCGAGCGGCGACCGCGCGGGCGGCCTCGTGCAATGGGAGACGGAAAGCGGGCAGCCGATGTTCACGCTCACCGGCCACAAGGGCGCCATCACCGCGATCACGTGGCGCGACGACGCGGAGATGTTCGCCTCGGCGAGCGAGGACGGGACGCTGAAAATCTGGAAAGCATCCGACGGCTCGGCGGTGCGGAGCGCCAACGCCCACGCCGGCGGCGTGCTCGCGGCGCGCTTCGCGCACGACGGCCGCGTGGTGACGAGCGGCCGCGACAACAAGGTGCAGGTGTGGGATGCGACGGGGAAGAACGTGGCGACGCCGGCGTTCGCGGGCGAGCTGCCGAACCGCGTGGCGTTTTCCGACGACGGCGCGCGCGTGATCGCGGGGGATTGGAAGGGAAATATTTTGGTGTGCGACGCGAAGAGCGGGAAAGTGGTGGGGGAACTCGAGTCGAGCCCGCCGCCGCTCGGCGAGCGCGTGCAACGCCTCGTCGAGAAAATCGCGACGCTCGAGGGGGCGTTGCGAAAAGCTATCGCCGCGCAGGCGAGCGCGGCTGTCGACGCGGCGACCGCCGACGCCGAGGCCGACAAGGCGAAGAAGACGCTGGCCGAGGCGAAGGCGCGCGTGGCCACGCTGGATCGCACGGCGAAACCGGCGGCGACCGGCGAGGCGAAGACGGCGAAGGCGGACGCGAAGGCGGCGGCCTCCGACGCGAAAGCCGCAAAGACGGACGCACAGGCAGCGAGCTCGGAAGCAACCGCGACGACGGCGGAAGCGAAAGCGCCGAAGCCGGATGCGACGGTGCCGAAGCCGACGGGCGACGAGGCGGAGAAAGTCCAGCCGGTCGGTGCCAACGCCGCCGCGATGCTCGCCGCCGCGACCAAGCGTGCGGCGTCGCTCGAAAAGGCGGCCGCCGCGGCGGCGACGCAGGCGACCGCCGCCGCGAAGAAGGCGACCGAGGCCGCCACGGCCACGGATGAATTGCGCGTGAAACTCGCCGCCGCGACCAAGTCGCTGGCGAAGTGGCGGACCGTGTTGCAGGAGAGCGCGAGCAAACCGCCCGCGGGCAAGCTGTCGTCGCACTAGCACCACGACACGAAAGCTCCGTGCCGCGAGAGCGCCAAGCACGGTAACGGCGAGCGCCAGCGACCCGACGCCGACCGGAAATAACGCGGGTCAAATTATTCCCGGGGAGCGGCGGCGTTGGCCGAATCGCGAGCAGGTGGCTCGTGTAGGCTGCGAGCTTGCTCGCGCTTCCGGAGCGCCTGCAAGCAGGCGGCCTACGGGGCGCGAAGCGCCTGCGAGGGGGCGGCCTACGGGGCGCGGACGGGCGAGGTTCGCATCTTCACAACACCCTTCTATCGCGGTGCGATGAACTCGTCGTAGGCGCGGTCGCCGAGGTAGGCGTAGCCGGTGTTTTCTAGGGCGGTGCCGGTGGCGAGGGCGTGGATGAAGCCGTTCCACTCGACTTGGCGCGTGTGCAGGATCGCTTTCGCAGGGTTTTCCTTGAGGAAGAATTTCACGCGGCCGTCGCGGGCGGTGTGGGTTTGCAGGCCGGCGGAGTCGGCGCGCGCGAACGGAAAACTTTCGCCGAGATCGCGGAGCATCGCACGGCTGCGGCCCCACGTGCCGCCGGATTCGCTGACGAAGGTCTTGCCGTTGAGGAGCGCGAGGTGGTCCTCGTAGGCGAGCACCGTGAGACGGTGGCTCGGCGACGCGGCGAGCCAGGCGGCGAGTTTGGCGGGGTGTTTCTTGTCCGGATCGTAGGCGTAGTTGCTGTCGAGAAACGCGAGGCGCTCGACGTCGGCGGGGATGTTCTCGAGGCCGTCGAGGTAGCCGAACGTGAACGTCCCGCCCGCGCTGTGGCTCGCGAGCGTGAGCGGCGCGCCGGGAAATTTTCCGCGCAGCGCCTCGACGATCGCGGCGATGCGGGCGGGGGCATCGGCGTGGACGCGGCGCCAGAGGACGAACGAGCGCTCGGCGCATTGGAGGTAAACGACGACGAGGTTCGCGGCCGGATCGTGCGCGCGGAGCCAGCGGGTTTGCGCGCCGATGTGTTGGATGGCGAAGCGCTCGTCGTCGCCGGACGCGCGGCGGAGGCCGAGGGCTTGCTCGATGGTGTTGCCGGCGGGGAGCGCGAAAATCACGAGGCGCACGGGCTTCGCGGGATCGAGCGGCGCGGGGGAATTGAGCACGGCGCGGACGCCGGCGTCGAAGCGCAGCTCCTCGTTGGTCTCGCCGGGCCACGCGGCGATCGCGCTGCGCACGGTGCCGTAGCGGTAGTCGCGCAGCGGGCCTTCGTCGCTGAGGAGCGTGGAGGTTTTCGGATCGGCGAGGATCACGGGGACGGTGGTCGCGGCGCCGCGGAGCGTGGCGGCGCGCGCGACGAGGCGGACGCCGTGGCTGTAATCGACCCACGTCGCGACGTGGCCGAGGTGGAGCGGCTGGATGGGTTTTCCGTCGAGCGCGTGCCAGCCGTAGATCGCGACCTTGCCGGGGGCGTCGTGAAGGAGCGGGGTGAGCACGAGGTCTTTTTTGTGCCCAGCGACGAGGGTGCCGAGCGGGTGCGCGGCGAGCGCGGCGGCGCGCGCGGTGCGGACAGTGGTGTTGTGCGCGGTGAAAACGGCGACGGTCGTCATCGCGGCGCTCGGCGGGATCGGGGCCGGGGTGAGTTGGAGCGGGGCGGCGCGGTGGATCGCGTCGACGATTTTTTTCGTAGGCAACACGCAGCCGAGTTCGTCGGCGAGGAGTTGGGCGGAGGCGGGCGAGAGCGGCG
>JBEANZ010000585.1:0-2731 GCA_041165185.1 Verrucomicrobiota bacterium
CCTCTCCGGCAAGTATCGCGTCCGCCTCCAGCTCAACGTCGATGACCTGGAGTTTGTCGTCGTTGAGGAGGTTATCGACGCCGATCAGATTCGCGCCTACCGCTACGTCTTCCCGACGCCGCGCCGCTGGAGTATTACGAGCACGCTGACGTTCTGAGTCGTGGCTGAGGCGTCCCGCCTCAGTTTTCTCCAAGCACGAGGCGAGACGCCTCGTCCACGACTCTGCCGCGTCGGCGCCGCGTGGCGGATTTTCCTACAGCCGGTGCAGGTGAAATCCGCCGTCGACGTCGAACACCGCGCCCGTCGAAAACGGAAACCGATCCTCCGCGATCGCGCGCACGGCCCGGCCGATGTCCTCGGGTTTTCCCCAGCGCCGGATCGGCGTGATGCCGCGCGCCTCGCGCAGGATCAATTGGTCGTATTTTTCCTTCACGCCGCCGGTCATGTCGGTCGCGATCACGCCGGGACGGATTTCGTAGACGTTGATGCCGTCGTTCGCGAGGCGGTCGGCGAAGACCTTCGTCATCATCGCCAGCCCGGCCTTCACCACGCAGTAGTCGCCGCGGTTGATCGACGCCGTGTAGGCGGAGATCGAGGTGATGTTGACGATGCGGCCGCGGAATCCCTCGGCGTCCGGCGACTGTTTCAACATCTCCTTCGCGACGGCCTGCGTGAGAAAAAACGGCCCCGTGAGGTTGATCGCGAAGAGCCGGTCCATGCTCTCCTCGCCCGCGTCGAGGACATCGGCCCGGACGTTGGGCGCGACGCCCGCGTTGTTCACGAGCAGATCGATGCGGCCGAAATTCCGCAACGTCTCCGCCACGAGCCGCGCCCGGTCGGCCGCGACGGAGACATCGCCCTGCACGGTAAACCCGTCCCCGCCCGCCGCGCGCACGAGGGCGAGGGCCTCGTCGGCCGCGGCGGCGTTGCCGGCGAAATTGATGGCGACGCGGTAGCCCGCGCGGGCGATTTCAATCGCGATCCCGCGGCCAATGCCGCGCGAGGCGCCGGTGACGAGGGCGGTTTTATGGTCCATTCATTTGAGCCAAATTGCCCCGGCAAAAACCGGCAAGCACGTTGCGCCGGTGGCAACGTTATCCAGTCACAATACTTCGAAGCTCCAACAATTCGTAAGTTGGTCGGCTCAGGTTGCCATGGGTTCTAAACCGAACGCGGTTGAGGACAGCCTCGCAGCGTTGGTCGCAGAGCGAAACCATGGCGTGCGCCGCAGTTTCAGTCACAGATTCGCCCAACGCGCCCGAAATCGCCGGTTGTCCGTCAGGGACAAAGTCGAATTTCCATGACTCCAGCAACACGCCGCGAAACACCCCAATCAGGACAATCTCCTCCGGCTCCGTCTTAGTCGCGGCTACGCGAGTGCGAGCCGCGCGCACTTGCTCCGGCCGCAGCACCGTTTCCCGAACTCCAGACCGTATCGTTACGGACGCCTCGCGACTGGCGAGAACGTCAAGAAATTTTCCGAGGGGCACTAGGACTCGCGAATGGAAGTGTTCCACACCTTGGGCAAAAGCGGCATCCCCAGCGGATGCCGATTCCACAAGACTCGTCAGCGCCTCCATCGTCTCAGCCACTTGTTGGGCGGCGACAAAGTCCGTCGGCTGAGGTTGGGAAAGTCGCAAGCCAAACGAACCTCGAGGCAACGCCGTGAGAAAAAGCCGAGATTCCTGTTCACCAGGCCGCCGCCCACTTCCGCGCAGGCCGGGATACAGGCGCGCCCCGTGGTGGTTGCTGACCATGTCCTGATAGGAATCCAAGACCGCACTGGCAAACTTGGCGTCAATTCCAAGTGACCCGGCGACGGCACGTCCGCCAAAAAGCAGCTCGGTGTCGGGAGCAATCGGTGCAGGCGTTCGCTCCATTGCGGCCATCTCAGTTTCTCGAGCAGCAATCTTGCTAAGGAGAAGTGGCTTTTCAAAAACGTCGTCGGTGGCGGAAGCCAATAGGTTTCGCAGGCCAGTGAGCTCAGCTCGGTGCTCTTGAAGTTCGCGAAGAGTGCTCATGGGAAAACGAGAGAGGCAAGGTGTTGCCGGGAGACAACATCGTCGGCGACAGACATGAGATCAATGTGGAGCATTCCTTTCCAGATCGCCGTGCTCTTTTGGTGGGAAAAAAGACCAAACCAAAATCGACTGTTCTCCACCAGCCGCTCAGGATTATCCCGGAGGGGCACGAGATAATGATCAACACGGTAGCGCGCCTTTGTCGCCGTGTGGTCGTTTAGCGTGGCGACGAGACTTTGATCGGGAGGGAAAGTCGGCGGGTGGAAGAACGTGACGACATCAATGTCCCCCGGCGGACGCCCTCGAAGCTTTTCGGCATCTTCGAGAAAACTGCCATCCAGCCATTGAAATCCTCCAATCAACCCGACTCGCCTCAAATCTTCGCGCAAATCGAGCAGCCCATTCAGAATTTCCACCCTTGGAGGGGATGAACCGAAGCGTTGGACAACCTCCAGCGTGGTTACGCGAAATGGAGACATATTCCCCCGCTGAGTGACATCACCCACATGCGGAGGGAGCACATCGTTGTGATCAAAGTCGGGGATGGGCATGATCAGGACTCGGCGTTTAGAAGTGAGATCACATGGCGACGCGAGCACCCAATTCAGCCATACGCCGCCCACCCACCGCATATTCACGAAGGGAAGCGTTTGGCGGTGACGGCGAGGATCGCGCGACGGGCGTGGTCTTCACCGAAGTGGGTCTGGTGG